>CADCOW010000001.1 GCA_902803205.1 uncultured Eubacteriales bacterium
AAGAAAAAAGAATTTGTTTATGATGAAGAATTAGATATTTATATATGCCCAGAATATAAAGCATTAAATTATAGCACCACTGATAGATATGAAGAAATTAGTAAAAATATTGGTAAGAAAAACAAGCGATATTTTTAACATTTTAATAAATTCTCTAAACTTTGCAAATAATTTGTTTTCAAATAAAAAACTGGGTTATATTTATATTTTTTAGCCCAGTTTGTCTACGGTCTGAATAGGCATTTCGCCTATTTATTACTTTTAAAGATACTCGATGCAATAGAGCCTGCAAGTGCAAATGTTATGTAGGATATATATCTATAATTTGAATTGCAAGTGTAAGGGTATCTTATATTAAATGATATATATGCAAAAAATGCAAGTGCAAAAAGCATTATACAAATCATTTTGAAATTCAAATATGGATTATCAAATGCCACTCTATTCACAAACATTTTTATTACATCAATTATAGTTATCACCACAGTGACAATTCCAATTATGTAAAAAATTATATTTGCAAAATACAATAAAGTTAAAAAACTTTTTAATAATCCATTTCCAAAATTAAATTCATCATAAGTTGAAGTTTTTATCAAATCTATCCACACATTGTATTCTGAAAAATCATGATATATGCCATTGTTTTTTTCTATTATTCTATTAATTGGGAAACTTAAAAACCTATCAAAAATCGTGTAGTTATATATTTTCAAATCAACAGTTGAGCCCATGCCAACTTCATAAATGCTTCCGATTTGCTGACCGAATAAAACATAATTTCTAATTGAATATGAAAGTCCAATTGGGAAAACTATGATTGCAAATACAATAAGTTGCATTAAATTTTTTTTCTTATCATTTGCTTTAATCAAAACTGCTAACATCATTGGTCCAGTTATAAATGCTATAAGCCCGACTGATATTTTTGTTAGCATTCCTATCCCTATAGATAATGCAAGTAAAATTATAGTTGAAACTTTTTTATCTTTTGCCCATCTTATACTAAGAAATAATGACAAATAAAAAAACATATATGCTATATTGTCATTGCTATACTGAGTTGTCATAAAAACTATCCCTGGGTATAAAGCCATTATAGCAAACACAAAATTTTTTAAACCTTTTTTAATTTCAAATTCTTTTAAGATTTTGTAAATAATATATAGTGTTATACACGAATATATGAAAGATAATATTCTTGTGCTACCAAATAAATGTTTATAGTTAATTTTGCTATACCTAATAAATGGGCTTAAAATTTTCATAACTATTGCTTGCAAAGTTGAGTTTATCGGCGGCTGAGAATATTCATATTTATTAGAATTTGGTAGAGTCCAATTATTAAAAATATATACAGCATAGCCCATCCAGTTATATTTTCCTTCTACATCATGCTGATTTATAAGTGGATATGCATGTAGCATAGCAATAAATCTTGCAAATACTCCCAATGCATATATTACAACTGATGACAAATTATTTTTAATTTTTTCTATTGTTCTTTGCATTTTATTATTATATCACTTTTTTCTTAAATAAGCAAAGTTTGCAGGGTCGGAGATCATCCGTATGCTGTAGGGGCGGATATTATCCGCCCAAAAGGGTGTCCCTAAATCATAAATATTATACCCCGTCCCCTAATTTAAATAAAAAAACGGCTCACCAGCCGCCTTTTTAAATTTTAAGGAGAAGAGTAATTAATTTATTTCCCTATTAATTATTTATTTAGCTTCTTAATCTTTTGATTAAGTTCCACTTTGCTCAATCCTAAGCTGCTCAATGCAACTTCCTCACTAATTAAGCCTTGATTTAATAATTCAATTATTGTTTTTATTTTCCCTTCATGCATACCTTTGGCTATACCTTTTTGCATACCTTTAGCCATACTTTCTGCTTTTAGATCTTCTATTGCCTCTTTTACTTCCACTGGCATAAGTTTTTCCCCCTTTGCATTTTTTATATTTTTGTACTTAGGATTTACATAATCTTTTGTTGACATCATTTTCATTACTTCTGCTATTTCTGACTTGTCATCGTTTTCAGCATTAATATAAATTTCATGATAGCCATTATTAACAAAGCTTCCATTCTCTTTAATGCAACGCTCAATATGATATGTTGTAAGTCCTAATCCAAAAATATCTTTAACAGTTAGATAGACCATGTATAAATCTGGCAAGTTGTCATAAATCTCTTTTTTCTTTAAACTCATTACATCAATTACCGAACCATAATATCTAACTCTTTTTTGGTCATTCCACTTGCTGCTATTATCATTGTTTTCTACTTCAACACTGATTTTTCTTCCATCAAATAATTCACATAGACAGTCAAGTCGGATACCTCTTTGCTTAAGAATGTTATAAGTTTTTTGTGACTCGTATTTTAAGACTTTTAACTTTGGGTCTCCAAAAATAACTTGTAATAATTCTTCTACAAATTCTTTTTTTAGAATTGCCTTGTTAAAAAGTTTATCATTAAAAAGAGTAAGGTCTTCTTCGAAATACTTTTTAACAATTTGTTCGCTATTTTTATTTTGCAT
>CADCOW010000002.1 GCA_902803205.1 uncultured Eubacteriales bacterium
AGATATTTATTGCACTTTGAAGATGGAGAAGGTAATAGAGTTTCTGATGAAACAACTATAGTAGCAAATAAAACATCAGAAGATATAAAAGATCGATATTTTAAAGAGAAGTTTGTATTTAAAAATATAAGCTATAATAAAGATGCAAAATACAAATTGGTAATCATAGATGAAGAAACAAATGTAGTAGTCAATGAAATAGAGTTCGTAATAGATATAGCTATAGTTAACAATTTTGATTTTTAGGTAGGTGCAAAATGAATGATTTGAGTATTAAATTAAATCAAGTATTCCCTGGAAAAGTTGTAAAGAAAGACCTGACAAAAAAAATTAAGGAAGGCGCAAATGTTCCTGTGTATGTGCTTGAATATTTACTTGGGATGTATTGTGCTACAGATGATGAGAAGGCAGTAGAAGAGGGCATCGATACTGTAAAAAGAATACTCTCTGATAATTTTGTTCGCCCTGATGAAGCTGAAAAAATTAAATCCAAAGTTCGTGAAAAGGGAATATATACAGTAATTGATAAAGTGGAAGTATTCTTAAATGATAAAAAGGATGTGTATGTAGCAACATTTTCTAACCTTGGCATTAAAGATGCTTATATTGAACCAGAGCTTGTAAAAAAATATGAGAAACTTTTAGTTGGTGGTATTTGGAGCATAATTAAACTATCATATCATACTGATGAGGGTATGGAGTATGGATTGCCTTTTACAATTACTTCTCTTGATCCTATACAAGTTCCAACTATTGATTTAACAGTAATAACAGAAGGAAGAAAGAGTTTCACAAAAGAAGAATGGATGGATTTGCTCATTCGCTCTATGGGAATTGAACCTGCAAAATTGAGTGAAGAAGTTAAATGGCATTTTATAGAGAGGGCAGTTCCACTTGTAGAAAACAATTATAATTTATGTGAGCTTGGACCAAGAGGAACAGGTAAATCACATATCTATAAAGAAATTTCTCCCAATAGTATATTGGTATCGGGTGGACAGACTACAGTTGCAAATTTATTTTATAATATGTCGACAAAAAAAGTTGGTCTTGTAGGACTTTGGGATTGTGTTGCATTTGATGAAGTTGCTGGCATAACATTTAAAGATAAAGATGGTATACAAATAATGAAAGATTATATGGCATCTGGTTCATTCGCAAGAGGAAAAGAAGAAAAGAATGCAATAGCATCTATGGTGTTCGTGGGAAATATCAATCAATCTATAGAAGTGATACTTAAAACTTCGCATTTATTTGAACCATTTCCTGAAGCAATGAATAATGATACTGCATTTTTTGATAGAATGCATTATTATTTACCAGGCTGGGAAATACCTAAGATGAGACCTGAACTGATAACTGATGACTATGGATTTATAACGGATTACTTGTCAGAGTTCTTTAGAGAAATGAGAAAGAAAACATTTTCTGATAGTATTGATAAATATTTCAAATTTGGAAGAGATTTAAATCAAAGAGATGTAATCGCCGTTAGAAAAACTGTTTCAGGACTTATAAAATTGGTTTACCCAAATGGTGAATATACAAAAGATGAACTTGAAGAGATTTTAAAGTATGCATTTGAGGGTAGAAGACGAGTAAAAGAACAATTGAAGAAAATAGGTGGAATGGAATTCTTTGATATAAATTTTTCATACATTGATAAAGAGACATTAGAAGAAAAATATGTAACAGTGAAAGAAATTGGAGGAGGCAAATTAATCCCTGAAGGAACTTTGAAGCCAGGACAAACATATGCTGTAGGACTTGGAAATAATAGCCGACTTGGAACTTATAAAATAGAAGTTGAAAATACTAACGGTCATGGAAAAATTAATGCAACTGGAGCTTGTAATGATAGAGACTCAAAAGAATGTATTCAGATAGCTTATAATTATTTTAAAGCAAATAAAAATCAAGTGTCGCAAAATATACCAATTGAAGCTGTTGACTATTTTATGCATATTGCTGACTTGCAAGGTGTGGGTAGCTCTAAAGAATTGTCTCTAGCAGAACTTATTGCATTATATAGTGCGGGATTAAAAAAGCCACTTACTTCATCAATAGTAATACTTGGCACAATTACAATTGCAGGTACAATAAATAAAATTGCTGACCTTGCTGATGTGCTGCAAGTATGTTTAGATTCAGGAGCAAAAAAGGTTTTGCTACCAGCGAGTGCTGCAAGTGATTTGGGCTCAGTGCCATCTGAACTTGCTTCTAAATTTAGTTTATTATTTTATTCTACCCCAGAGGATGCTGTGTTGAAGGCACTGGGGGTGGAGTAGAGTGAAATCTAGCGCAAAATAATAATTTTTTTAGTTGACAGTGGAGGTATAAAATGGCTGATTTCAAATTTGAGATTAAAGAAAAATTAGGAATATTATCTACGGCAAAAAGTGGATGGAGCAAGGAATTGAATCTTATTTCTTGGAACGACAAAGAAGCAAAGTATGATATAAGAGAATGGAGCCCTGAACATGATAAAATGGGTAAAGGGGTAACGTTTACTAAGGAAGAGTTGGCGAAATTAAAAAAGTTGCTTGATAATATAGTGTAATAGATAGCATTAATAGTAAACAATATTATGATAGATCTATATTTATATTTGAGTGTATAAGGAGACACTATTATGTTCGACGACGATTTTATGAATGACATGCTTTTAAACCCAGATTTGTATGGGTTGGAGGATGAGGAAGAAGAGGATTGCGATAAAACAGATGATTTTGATGATGACGGCGATAAGGGTGATTAAATCTTGGAGCATTTCCAAGATTTTTTTTATTTTTTTTGTAAAAATGCCTACTGCTTACCTAATCTTGACTCTATCGTGGTTTTAGTAATTACTTGCATTTTATGGCACTTTATTCTATAATATATGTATCAGGCTTACACCTGTTTATAACATATAAAGGAGATAAGATTATGACAATAGGTATAATCATAGGCTCCTTAATAGTTGTTGTCATAGCAGCATTTGTAGCATTTAATGCTGGTAAATCTATAGAGAAGAAAACTGCACTTGAAAAAATAGGTTCTGCTGAAAATAAGGCAAGAACCTTATTAGACGAAGCTATTAAGAAAGCCGAAAGTACAAAAGTAAACGCTTTACTTGAAGCAAAAGAAGAGATTTTAAAACAAAAAACTGAACTTGAAAATGAGTTAAGAGAAAGAAGAAAAGAAGTTGCCGAGATAGAAAATAGAGCTCTTAAGAGAGACGAGTTATCAGAAAAGAAATTGGAGCAACTTGAACAAAAAGAAAAACAGATTGAGACAAAAGAAAAAGAAATAATTGAAAAACAAAACTTAATTAGTCAATTAAATGAGCAAAGACTTAAAGAACTTGAAAGAATTTCTGGATATACAAGAGATCAGGCAAAAACAGAGTTATTTAATGCAGTAAAGGATGACATTAAAAGAGATACAGCACTATTTATAAAAGAACAAGAACAAATCGCAAGGGATGAAGCTGAAAAAAATGCTACAAACTTAGTTCTTGAAACTATACAAAGGTGTGCTATGGAAAATGTTTCCTATGCGACTGTATCTACTGTTTCACTTCCAAATGATGAGATGAAAGGTCGTATCATAGGAAGAGAAGGAAGAAATATAAGATCAATAGAGCAACTTACTGGAGTTGAAGTAGTCATAGATGATACTCCTGATACAGTAGTTTTATCTTGCTTTGATCCAGTAAGACGTGAGATAGCCAGACTTGCACTTGAAAAATTAGTTCTTGATGGAAGAATACATCCAACAAGAATTGAGGAGCTTGTAGAAAAGTCTACAAAAGAAGTAGAACAAGTTATAAAGCAAAAAGGTGAAGAAGCAGTTTTGAAACTTGGAATCCATGGGCTTAATCCTGAACTTATAAAATTGCTTGGTAGGATGCATTATAGAACTTCTTATGGACAAAATGCACTTGTGCATAGTATAGAGGTTGCAACTCTATCAGGTATTATGGCATCAGAGATTGGTGAAAATGTGCAACTGGCAAAGCGCGCAGGACTTCTTCATGATATTGGTAAATCTATAGACCATGAAGTTGAAGGAACTCATGTTCAGATAGGTCTTGATATTTGTAAAAAGTATAAAGAGTCATTTGAAGTTTTAAATTCAATTGAATCTCACCATGGAGATACAGAAGCTAAATGTCCGATAGCATTTATAGTAGGTGCTGCAGATGCTATTTCGGCAGCTCGCCCAGGTGCGAGAAGAGAAGTGCTTGAAACTTATACTCAAAGAATTAAACAACTTGAAGATATTACAAATAACTATGAAGGTGTTGATAAAGCTTATGCAGTGCAAGCAGGTAGAGAAGTTCGTATCATGGTTATACCAGAAAAAGTTTCAGAAGATGATATGACTATAATGGCACATGCTATCGCAAAACAAATAGAAGAACAAGTTAAGTATCCTGGACAAATAAAAGTAAATGTTATAAGAGAGACAAGAGCACAGGATACTGCAAAATAATAAAGGGTGGCTTTAGCCACCCATTTTTACAAGATTGGGTTGTGCTTAATTGTGTGAGTTGAGCTTAAAAGGAGAGAGTGATGAAAAAAACATTAATAACAATATTGACATTTGTGCTTTTAGTTTTTACTTTTAGTTGTGGAAAAAAAGAAACTACAGTAGGAGAAAGAACATTTGATGTAAGTAAGAATTATACTATATGTATAAATTCAAGTGATGAAGGTGCAGAATTTGATTCTATGAGAAAAGGTTTTGTAGTTGGGCTTCGTGATCTTGGGCTTGTAGAAGATATTAATGTAACTTATCATTATGCAAATGCCGAGGGTAATCCAAATTTTGCAGACCAGATTGTAGATGCATTTAAAGAAAAAAAGCCAGATATGTTTGTAACTATTGGTAATGTATCAACAATGGCAACCAGCAAAAAAATTGATGATATTCCTATAGTGTTTTTAGGTGTGGCAAATGCAGAAAGACTTGGGTATTGTGATTCGGATGGCACACCAAGCAAAAATGTAACTGGAGTGGTTGATTCACATTTGATAGAAGAGCAGTTGAGTTTTATTAAAAGCAACTATTCAAATGTAAAAAGGATAGGTGTTATTTACACAGCGAACAATGCACTCGCACAATACGATATCGATTATCTAAAGTTTTATGCTACAAGTGTTGGCATAGATGTATATACAGTATCAATTCAAAAAGAAGCAGATTTAGATAAAGCACTTGATAATATTATGCCAAAAGTAGATGCTTTAGTACTTACATACGATAGCAATGTTGATAAAAATGTATCTAAAGTTATAGATAGAGCAAAAAATGAAAATAAGGTAGTATTTGGGTCAACTTCTGTACATAAAGATGCAGGTGCAGAAGTTGCGACTATTAGAGATTATTCACTTGTAGGAGAAGCAGGTGCTACTTTAGCAAAACAAATTCTCGTTGATGGAAAAAGTATAAGTGAAGCAAAAGTTGTAGCTGTCAATTTTAAGGTAAATTAATAGTTTATATTTATGCTACTAACTAAAAAATATATTGCAAATTATTATAATTATGGTAAAATATATGTATAAGGGATTTTGACTTGAAAAAGTAGAAAACTAAGACTTTTTCAAGATACCCTTAAGAAATATTACTTTTTTAAGGTTACTTATTATAAAAATTGCTATTTTTTGGAGGAAAATTATATGAAAAAGTTTTTATCATTAGTGCTTACACTTGTTATGGCACTTAGTCTTGTTGCTTGTGGTGGAAGTGGTTCTGCTGGTAAAGCAACAAGTGGAGAGAAAGTTATAAGAATAGGTGTGTTTGAGCCACAAACTGGAGAAAATGGTGGTGGCGGAATACAAGAAGTTTATGGTATTCGTTATGCCAATAAAATCTACAACACTATAAAAATTGGTGGTGAAGATTACAAAGTTGAGTTATATGAAGTAGATAACAAATCAGATAAGACAGAGGCTGTTAATGCAGCACAAAAACTTATAGCAGGAAAGGTAAGCGCAATTCTTGGTTCTTATGGTTCAGGAGTATCAATAGCAGCAGGTGAATATTTTAAAGAAGCTAAAATTCCAGCTATTGGTTGCTCATGTACTAACCCACAAGTAACTAATGGAAATGAGTATTATTTCAGAACTTGTCTCTTAGATCCATTCCAAGGAACAGTTATGTCATCATATTGCAAAAACCACGGATATAGCAAAGTTGCAGTTATTACTCAACTTGGAGATGACTATTCAGAAGGTCTTGGTGGTTTCTTTGTAAAAGCTTGTGAGAAAAATGGTATAGAAGTTGTTGCTCAAGAGAAATTCCAAACTAATGAGCAAGATTTCAAAGCTATTTTAACAAATATTAAAGGTAAAGAACCTCAATTCATTTTTGCACCATCTTCAATCGCTACTGCTCCACTTATCTTATCTCAAGCAAGAGAACTTGGCATTACTTGTCAAATCGGTGGTGGAGATACTTGGGAAAATGGAACTATAATTGAAAATGCACATGGTGCAGCAGAAGGTATGGTTGTTACTACTTTCTATGAAGCAAATCCAGCAACAGCTACTGGTGAAGAAGCAGTGTTCTTAAAAGGAAATGGAAATGGTGAGACAGCTACTGGTTTTTCTGATTATTTAGTAAATGTAGAGAAACAACCAAAAGATATACCAGCAGTATCAGCACTTGGTTATGATGCATATCTTGCAGCATATAAGGCTATAGAAGCAGCACAATCTACAGATGGAGAAGCTATAAGAGATGCTCTTACAAAACTTACTTTTACAGGTGTTACTGGTGATATAAGTTTCAATTCTGATGGTGATGCAAATAAAAATGCAGCATATGTAAAAGAAGTTACTGATAATAAATTTGTATTTAAAGAGATAGTTAAGATAGATTAATAAGAATAGAATTTAAAGTTTGGCTTTATAAGCTCATAAAAACAATGTTATTTTATTAGGGGCGGAGAGTATCCGCCCCTAATAAAATTATAGAGGTAAACAATGAATGGAATGCAATTTTTACAACATGCACTAACGGGAATATCTGTAGGTGGTTGCTATGCACTTATAGCAATAGGTTATACTTTGGTATATGGGATACTTAGGCTTATTAATTTTGCACATGGTGATATATTTATGATTGCTGGATATTTTATGATTTTTTCATTTGCAGTTTTACCATTTCCAATAGCAATCATAGTGACACTTGTGCTTACTACCTTACTTGGTATTGGTATAGAAAAAGTTGCTTATTCTCCACTTAGAAATGCACCAAGAATGTCTGTTATGATATCTGCAATAGGTGTTTCATACCTTTTACAAAATCTTGCAACTTATTTATTTACTGCTATACCACAGCCTTATCCAGAGATACCAGGATTAAAACTTAGAATAGAGATAGGAAATATATCTACTTCATTTGTCACACTTATTACACCTATCATAACTATACTTATAGTTGTAGGTTTACTTTATCTTGTAAATAAAACAAAGATGGGTATGGCTATGAGGGCAGTGTCAAGAGATTATGAAGCAGCAAGCCTTATGGGAATTAAACTAAACCAAACTATATCATTTACTTTTGCTATAGGAAGTTTACTTGCAGCAGTAGGCTCTATACTTTATTTTACAGATCGTTCTACTGTATTTCCATACTCAGGTTCACTTCCAGGTCTTAAATGTTTCGTTGCAGCAGTTTTTGGTGGTATAGGTTCAATTCCAGGAGCACTTCTTGGAGGTTTCTTTATAGGAATATGTGAAACTATAATTAAAGCGATTGGACTTTCAACTTTCTCAGATGCATTTACATTTATAGTTTTAATAGTGATGCTTCTTATAAAACCAACAGGACTCTTTGGCGAAAAGAATATTGATAAGGTATAGGGAGGTAATGAGATGAAATTTAAAGATAGAATAAATATTGACCTTCTTATATATGTTGCGATAATTGTTGTAAGTGTCATAGTACTTGTATTTTTAGATATGAATAAGTTTGAATATAACTATGCAATATCTATAATAGAAAAATCACTCGTCTATGCTGTAGTGGCACTTTCTATGAATATAGTTACTGGTTTTACAGGACTATTCTCACTTGGACAAGCAGGGTTTATGGCACTTGGCGCATATACTACTGCTATACTCACTATACCAGCAAATGTAAGACCAAATGTTTATTATATGAATGGCATATTACCTGCACTTGAAAATGCAGTTGTGCCAATACCAGTTGCACTGATTTTAGGTGGCATAGTGGCAGCAGTGTTTGCAAGCCTTATAGGAATACCAGTTCTTAGACTTAAGAGTGATTATCTTGCTATAGCAACACTTGGTTTTTCAGAAATTATAAGAGCAGTCATTGCATCACCTATGATGGATAAAATAACAAATGGTTCTTATGGTCTTAAATCTATACCTGGATTTAAAAGTTCGCTTGAATGTTTTGTTTATTCATTAATTTTAATTATCATTATGATTTTAATAATTAACTCATCAACTGGTAGAGATTTTAAAGCGATAAGAGAAGATGAGATAGCAGCAAGGTCAGTAGGTATAAATATATTTAAAACAAAAGAATTGTCATTTGTAGTATCATCATTCTTTACAGGAATAGGTGGAGGACTACTTGCTATGTTTATGAGATCAATAGATAGCAAGACATTTAGTATAACTCTTACATATGATATATTACTCATAGTAGTTCTCGGAGGTATTGGTTCTATCACTGGTTCTATAGTTGGTGCATTCTTTGTGACAGCTGGAAAAGAGATACTTAGATTCTTTGATGAGCCATTTGCGATAGGGGGAGTTGAGATTCCACTTTTTAGACCTGGATTTAGAATGGTTATATTCTCAATTTTACTTATGGTTGTAGTTCTTTTCTTTAGAAAAGGCTTACTTGGTGGACGAGAGTTGTCCTTCAATGACTTTATTATACGAAAGAAAAATGAGAAGTTGAAAAATGTTGGTAAGGGAGGTAAAGCATAATGGAAAATGTACTTAAACTTACTGATATGACTATGCAATTTGGTGGACTTAAAGCAATAGATTCTTTAAATTTGGAAGTAAATAATCATGAGATAGTAGCAATTATTGGTCCAAACGGTGCAGGAAAAACTACTGCATTTAATTGCATAACTGGAATATATACACCAACAAGTGGCAATATAGAATATCTTAATAAATCAATTTTGAATAAAGAGCCAGAGGATATAACCAAAAGAGGGATAGCAAGGACATTCCAAAATATAAGACTTTTTAAAGACCTAACTGTTTTTGAAAATGTTTTGATAGCAGTACACCTAAGATATAATGACAATATTTTTACTAGTACTTTTAGGTTTAATAGACATCAAGAACTTGCGATGAGAGAAGAAGTTAAAGTCTTACTTGAATCACAAGATTTATATAAATATAGATATGATATAGCAAGTGCTCTTCCATACGGGATACAAAGAAGACTTGAGATAGCAAGAGCTCTTGCCACTAAACCAACTTTACTACTTTTGGATGAGCCTGCAGCAGGTATGAATCCACAAGAGACTATGGAACTTACAAGTTATATAAGAAAGATAAGAGATGATTTTGGTCTTACCATACTTCTTATAGAACATCATATGGATTTGGTTATGGATATTTCTGATAGAATATATGTTATTGATTTTGGAAAACTTATAGCCGAAGGTAATCCAGATGAAATACAAAATAACCCACATGTTATCAAAGCTTATTTGGGGGTTGAAGATTATGCTTAAAGTAAATAATTTAAAAGTAAATTTTGGTGGTATAGAGGCAGTAAAAGGAATTAGTTTTGAAGTAAAAGAGGGAGAGATTGTTACTCTTATAGGTAGTAATGGTGCAGGTAAAAGCACTACACTTAGGACTATTTCTGGAATTGTAAAACCAGTTGATGGAAGTATTGAGTTTGAAGGAACAGACATAACAAAAATAAATTCTTCAGATATAGTTAAAATGGGAATAACTCTATGTCCAGAAGGAAGAAGAGTATTCCCAGATATGACAGTTCTTGAGAATATAAAAATAGGTGCATTTCTAAGAAGTGATGATTTGTCAAATGACATAGAGAGATGTTATAGACTTTTCCCAATATTAAAAGAAAGAAATAAACAACTTGCAGGAACTCTTTCAGGTGGCGAACAACAGATGTTAGCAGTTGCAAGATCTCTTATGAGTAGACCCAAAATTATGATGCTCGATGAGCCATCACTCGGTCTTGCACCACTAGTAGTTCAAGATATATTTAAGATAATACAAGAGATAAATGATGAGGGAGTTACAATTTTGCTTATAGAGCAAAATGCAAATATGGCACTTAGAATTGCTGATAAGGCATATGTTCTTGAAACTGGGAAGATAACTATGGAAGGTTCAGGAAAAGAATTGCTTGAAAATGAAAGCATAAAAGAAGCATATCTTGGGAAAAAGAAATAGTTTTTGCTAAGTAAAATTTACGATATAAAAGTATTGTGTTATAAGTTAGAAGGAGAAATTAGTAATGTTTAAAAAAAGTATTAAAATTGTGAGTTTAATGATTATGTTAGCAGTATCTATAGTTGCATGTTCTAATAATGCAAAAGTAGAACAAAATGCAAATTCTGCAGAGACAACATTAGATTCATCAAAAGAAACAAAAGCACCAATTTTATCAAATGAATTATTTAAAGTAGAAGTTCCAGCAAAATTTGATGGTACATATGAGACTGAAGTAAATGACCATACAATTAATTTCTATGATAAAGAGCAAAAAGAAGCAGGTAATGGTGCATGGCTTTTTGGCATACAAGTTTTTGAAAATGCTAATGATTGGGCAAATGGACCAGTTAAAAAATTTGGAGAAGTTACATTAAATAATAAATTATATGATGTAGTTATATCTTACCCTACAGAATCACAATTTGGATTTAATTCTGATGGTTCACCTATTGAGATGCCAGCAAAGTATAAAGCATTTTATGATGCAAGTGAAGAAATTGCTACTACTCTTACTGGAAATAATGGAGAGAAAGTTGTAGTTGGTGGTGGCACAAAGGGAGAGAATATTTATAAAAATGAATTGAATAAACATTTAACTGCTATAAAAGAAGGATGGGATGCAAATAAATTTGAATCAGAAAATATGAGTAGTATGTACACTGTGATGGCTATGGGAGAAGGAAATGTCTTAGATAAAGCAGGGTTCTGTTATAAAGATTTAAATCTTGATGGCATTGATGAGTTACTTATAGGTGAAATTGCAGAAGGTGAATGGAATGGAATTATATATGATTTATATACTGTAGTTGACAGAAAACCTGTGCATGTAGTAAGTGGTTATGATAGAAATAGATATTTTGCGCTTGATGGAACTATGATTAGAAATGAATATTCAAATGGTGCAAATGAATCAGGAGTAAATATTTATACATTGACAGGCAATTCAACAGAATTATTTAGACAAGTGGCATATAAATATGATGGTCTTGCAAATGAGAGTAAACCTTGGTTTAAATCATATGATGTAGGTAAAGATGAGGCAGAAAATTGGGAAAATATAGAAGAAAGTGATTATAATGAACTTGATTCAAGATTTAGTAAAAAAGCAGTAATTGATTATAAATCATTTTCAACTCTTAATTAAAACATCTTATTATAAATATAATATGTAAATAAAAAAGTGGCTGGTAAGACCACTTTTTATTTATGTAAAGGTAAAGAAAAAAGTACTATTTTTTATTGAGTTTTGATAAATCTACGCCTTTTGCTGAATGAAGTTTTGTAATATATATGCCTGCAATAGTTACTTTAACTTCTGTCTTTACTGGCATAACTTTATATACTTTAGGGTCGCAGATAAAACTCATTACTTGTGCACCACCTGCTATATTTGCCTTTATAATCCTTGCTTTTACTATTGGGAATTTTCTCCATCTCATATATGCAGGGATTGCATCTTGAACTTGTTTCATAAGACCTGAGTCTTTAATATGCAATTTATCTTTGCTTAAAACAAGTAAGGATACCACCATTGACATTTGCTTCATTGTTTTTTCGGTATTTACTTGTTTAGCTTGTAATTTCGAACCTACAAAGTAGAGAATAACGAGAATTACGGCTATAACAGCAAGAACTATCAAAACAATTTGCAAAACATTAACTTCTAAAAACATCATTTTTCTCCTCTTTAAGTGTGTAATAATTATAAATTAAAATAAGGCTAAATAGCAAGAATAATACTAACAATATGCTAACAAAATGCTTGATTTTTGCAAAAAATTGTGTTAAAATGCATAATACGGCACTTTGCGGTGTCTTGGTTTTTTTGTACTTAAATAATATATTTAAGTATCATTATAAATGAAGTTAAATGGAGGTTTTTAGCTAATGAAAGCAAGCAAGATGCATCCAGCTATGTCTGGAAAAAATCTTAGGATGAACTTTTCACAGAGAGAAGAAATAAAAGATATGCCAAATCTTATTGACATTCAACAACAATCTTATGTTTGGTTCATTACAAGAGGTTTAACAGAGGTTTTTAAAGATATATTCCCTATCGAAGACCCTACAGAAAAGATTAAACTTGAGTTTGTAAGTGTAAGACTTAAGAGTGAGGATACAAAATACGATAGAGAAGAATGTAAGCAAAGAAATGCTACTTATGCTTTTCCTTTGTATGCAAGATTTAGACTTGTAAAAAAAGAAAAGAACGAAGTAGTAGAGCATGAGATTTACATGAGTGATTTACCAGCGATGACTCCAAACGGCTCATTTATCATAAATGGAGCAGAAAGAGTTGTAGTTTCACAAATGGTAAGAAGCCCTGGAATTTATTATGAAATGAATCGTGATAAGATTGGTAATAAACTTTATTCATCAACACTCATCCCCAATCGTGGTGCTTGGATAGAGTATGATTCAGATGCCAATGATATTATGTGGGCAAGAGTTGATAGAACAAGAAAAGTTCCTATCACAGTATTTCTTCGTGCGCTTGGTCTTTCTACTGATGATGACATAATAGATTTATTTGGTGAAGAAAAATATCTTAGAGCATCTATGGAAAAAGAACCAGAAGATGAAAGAAATCATGATAGAGGTATCATAGAACTTTATAGAAAGATAAGACCAGGTGAACAACTTTCAGTAGATGCCTGCGAATCACTTTTTAAAAATTCTCTTTTCGATCCAAAGAGATATGACTTAGGTCGTGCTGGAAGATATAAATATAATAAAAAACTCCATTTCAAATATAGATTATTAGGTCAAAAACTTGCAAAAGATGCAGTTGATGAACTTACTGGTGAAGTATATAAAAAAGGAACAGAGATAGATGAAGAGATAGCAACAAATTTACAAAACTCTGCTACACCTTTTGTGTATATAAAAGTTGATGGACAAAGTGAACCACAAAAGATTTTGTCATCAATGATGGTTGATATTAATTCTTATGTAAAAGGTGTAAAATCAGAAGAGTGGGATGCTATGGGTATCTCAGAATTAGTTTATTATCCAGTTCTTAAAGAAATATTAGATGACAATAAAAAGAAAAAAGAGGGTAAGGAAAAATTACTTGAAACTATATCTGATAGAGCACTTGAACTTGTGCCAAAACATGTGACAAGAGAAGATATATTTGCATCTGTAAATTATTTTTGTCATTTATCAAAGGGTGTAGGAAATACTGATGATATAGATCACCTTGGCAATAGAAGAATAAGAGCAGTGGGCGAACTTTTACAAAATCAATATCGTATGGGATTATCAAGACTTGAAAGAGTTGTTCGTGAGAAGATGGTTGCTTTACAAGTTGAAGAGATGACTATACCTGCACTCATCAATACAAAGCCTGTATCAGCAGTTATAAAAGAGTTCTTTGGTTCTTCACAACTTTCACAGTTCATGGATCAAAACAATCCTCTTTCAGAGCTTACTCACAAGAGAAGATTATCAGCTCTTGGACCAGGTGGTATAAGTAGAGAGAGAGCTGGATTTGAAGTTAGAGACGTGCACTATACACATTATGGAAGAGTTTGTCCTATTGAAACTCCTGAAGGTCCAAATATCGGTCTTATAAACTCACTTGCAACTTATGCAAGAATAAATAAATATGGATTCATTGAAGCACCATTTATAAAAGTTGATAAGTCAACTGATCCAAATAACCCAATTGTGCCAGAAGGTAAACCAGAAAACATAGTTTATATGACTGCAGATGAGGAAGACAATTATCACGTAGCTCAAGCCAATGAGCCACTTGATGAGGATAGACATTTTAAAAATGCAAATGTATCAGGTAGATATAGAGAAGAGACATCTATATATAGAAAGAGTGAAATAGATTATATGGATGTATCTCCAAGAATGGTTTATTCAGTTGCTACCAATATGATTCCATTCCTTCAAAATGATGACCCTACTCGTGCACTTATGGGATCAAACATGCAGAGACAAGCAGTGCCTCTTATGATTACTGAATCTGCAGCAGTAGGAACAGGTATGGAAGCAAAAGCAGCATATGACTCTGGTGTATGTGTTCACTCTGAAGTAGATGGTGAAGTGACTTATGTTGATGCTAAAACTATAAGAATAAAAGCGGATAATGGAGAGAAGAAGGAGTATCAACTTCTTAAATTTAGTAGATCTAACCAATCTAACTCTTATAACCAAAGACCAATAGTTGATGTAGGTCAAAAAGTTAAGAAGGGTGAGATTATAGCAGATGGTCCTTCAACAAAGAAAGGTGAACTTGCACTTGGTAAGAATCCACTTATAGGATTTATGACTTGGGAAGGATACAATTACGAGGATGCTGTTCTTTTAAGTGAAAGACTTGTTAAAGAAGATGTATATACATCTATTCATATAGAAGAGTATGAAGTAGAAGCAAGAGATACAAAACTTGGACCAGAAGAGATAACAAGCGATATCCCAAATACTTCTCTTGATGCAATCGGAAATTTAAATGCTGATGGTATCATCCGTATTGGTGCAGAAGTTAGAACTGGTGATATATTAGTTGGTAAACTTACACCAAAGGGAGAACAAGATTTAACTGCAGAAGAAAAACTTTTAAGAGCAATATTTAAAGAGAAGGCAAAAGATTTTAGAGATACATCTCTTAGAATGCCACATGGTGCATATGGTACTGTTATAGCTACAAGAGTATTTACAAGGAAGGGTGGAGATGCAGTTCCACCTGGAGTATCTACTAAAGTTAGAGTTTATGTAGCACAAAAGAGAAAAATATCAGTTGGTGATAAG
>CADCOW010000003.1 GCA_902803205.1 uncultured Eubacteriales bacterium
ATTTTTTTTTTTTTTTTTTGGTATGATTTTTGTGGATAACTTTGATAGTTATTAGTATTTTTTTTTATGAAAGGAAACTAAACATTATGATTAAAAAAATTTTGTCAATAATTATGATTTGCTCAAGCATGATATATTTATGCTCTTGTGGTAGTTCAACAGGAAATTCTGGGTTATCATCACAAATAAAAAAAGCAAAAGTTATAACAAGTTATAATGATACTGCTACAATCGAAGAAGTTGATTTGGTTACTTTTGGTATGGGCAAAAAGAATAATCCAATTGAATGGGTGGTTTTAGAAAAGAAAAATGGAATGGCATTGTTACTTTCAAAGGATTTAGTTGATAGTAGAGAATATGATGGAAAACTAAAAGATGAGAAAAACTGGGGGTCACCACTGAGAGATATTACATGGGAAATGTCAGCTATTAGAGAGTGGCTCAATAAAGATTTTATAGATACAGCATTTTCAAAAAGTGAACAAGAAATAATAAATAATACCAAAGTCGAAACAAATGACAACATTGAATATGGAACAAGTGGCGGAAATGATACTACTGATAAACTGTTTTTGTTGAGTGTCGAAGAGTTAAATAAATATTTTAAGACATCGAGATTGGCAAGATTTAAGAATAATCGAATTTGGTGGCTTCGCACACCAGGGGCTACTCAAAATAAAGTAGCAGTTGTAGATTTGGGTGGTGATGTTGAATATGAAAGAGATGTTTGTTGGACAAGCAATAATATGGGAGTTCGTCCAGCTTTATGGGTAAAATATTGATATAGATAGGTGTGTACAAATTATGTATATTACAAAAAACTATACAGAAAAGAAACCAAATAGTTTGGCAAAAATGATTAATCAATTGAATTCATATCAACAAAATTTGGGAAATAAAATTGAAAAAGATATGAAACATTATATTAATCAAATTGGCAAATACGGGTATTTTATTACTAATGATTATATTAAACAATGCCCTTTTACTAATAATGTAATTAATATGTATATTGGTAATGGAAAGATGAAAAAAGTTAATGCAGGAAAATTTATGGGAGAGTTGTTAAAAAGTGTTATTTATCATTCATATAACTCATCAAAAAAGCAATTTATAATACATCACCTAAGCAGTGAAAAAACTAATATTTATTTTAGAGTAAAATAAATTATTATACAGGAGGTTATTTATGAAAATAGTAAAATTATTTTTGATAAATCTTATAGTGGTAAGTCTATTTGCATGTGCCAAAGAAGAAATAACAACTGGGTTTAAAGTAGTCGATGGCAAAGAAATTTATATAGAAGGCAAGAATCAAGTTATTGATAAACTTGTAGAAGTTGATGGTGAGAAGTATTATATAGGTGACGATGGCACTAAAGTTAAAAATAATTGGGCAGTTATTGATAATGATGGTAACTATGCATATTTTGGTGCTAAAGGACAGATGATTAAAAATCAAATAAAAGAAGTAGATGGCGATTTATATTTGTTAGGTGATAATGGCATACTTAAGACAAATGGCATTTATGAATTTGATAATAACAAGTATTATGCCACAAATGACGGGAAATTATTAAAAGAATCAATAAAAACAATAGATGGCAAAGATATGTACTTTAACTCAGAAGGTAAGTTAGAAAACAAAACTGGATGGGTAGAAAGTAAAGCAGGAGATTATTCAGCTGGCACATACTATCTTGATAATGGTGGACAGGTATTGAAAAATACCACAACACCTGATGGTAAAAAAGTTGATATCACTGGTAAAGAAATAATAGAAGCTGTGAAACAAGTAACAAATGCTGTGTCAGGAGTTTCAAGTTCAATGGGTGGCATTAGTGGCGGTGGTCTAACAGATGCAATTGTAGGTAATGCTTTAGGTGACCTTACTGAAGCTTTAACAAGTAATAGGGATAAAGGCAATGAAAAAGGATTATGGATAGAAAAAAATGAAAGGAAACAATTTGATGTAGATTTTAACTGGACGAGCGAAGATGGTGAAGTTGAAACTAATGGTATAAAAGTCATATTTGATATGCCAATTGTTGGTGGAAATGATAATAAAGAGATAGAAGAGTATAATAAACAAATTGAAAATATTACGGAACAATATATTGAAGATTTAAAGAATTGTGAACCCGGATATTATTTTCAATATCAGGTCAATAATGAAAATCAACCACATACAAATAATGGTGCTCTAACATCAATTAAATTTTTAGGTTCGGATCAGTATATAGTATTTGGCAAATTTGTTATGAATCATGATGGTGATGCAGCAATAAGTTTAAAAATGCAATATGAATATAAGACAGAAAAGGGTAAAAATTCTTCTGGGGAAACAATAAATATGCATGAATTTAGTTTTGATAGAAAAAATAGAAAGTAACTTTTTATGTTGACTGTGGATATTCATATATTAATCCTTATTACATTTTAAGCAAAGCATATGTTGCGGAATAAATCACAATTGGAATTATAAAAAATGTTTAGATTTCATGGGTTATATGGATTTGGACTTATCATATCAATAAATTACAAAATATAATGTGGTGATGAAGTGAAAATATATGCAATGTCTGACATTCACGGCTGTCTTAAAGCATTTATTGATGCACTATCACTTGTCGATTTAGATGATAAAAATAATATGCTTGTTCTTTGCGGTGACTATATTCATGGTGGCTCTGATAGTTATGGTGCTGTAGAAAAGATTATGGAGCTAAAAAAGAAATACAAATCAA
>CADCOW010000004.1 GCA_902803205.1 uncultured Eubacteriales bacterium
ACTCTCACCACCGATGTGAAGTTCCAGCACCTATATAGTGAGTGGGTAAAGAAGCAGGTAGGGATAGAAGATGAGAATGTGGAGTTTAAGTTCGCAGGTAACTTTGACCCACCATATATAGAGTTTAATAAAATAACGAGTTTAAGTGATGACTATAGGGAAATATTTGAAAATACACATAATTAATATGCCTGGTTATGTGAAGCAAGTAATATAAAAGATTTAAATAATGATAATAAGTTAAAGGTAGCCAAAAGTGTTAGAGAAGAATATTTATTAAAAGTAATTACTTTAACCAGTCTGCCTATGGGGAAAAATTTTGGTGGAAGAGTTTATATATCATCGAGTGAAAATGCAAGAGATAAAGATAATGGATATGTATTTGATTTTGATATTATCAATGAAAATGATAGTAATAGCGAAATGATTGAACGAAAATAGTTATCAAAAGAAAACACCCAAGGTGACTTGGAGCTAGATTTAGTACAATAATGGTTGACATATTTTAAAAATTATTATCATAAAAGGTGAGAGGAAAGGAAAGTGTTTTCTTCTGACCAAATTTACACTAAATATTATGGCAAGAAATGTATTAAGAATGATATAGCATAATAAATAGGAGGTGGTATTTTGAAACCAAAACTAGAAAGTATAGAAATAGGGATGTCAGATGCTGAATCAGAAACTAATTTGTGTTATTTTGATGAGATGCAATATCTTGAGAAACTAGAAAAAAACAATAGGATATTTTTGATATTGGGTGAAAAAGGATCTGGAAAATCTTGTTTAGCAAAAGGATACGAAAAAAATCAAAAAAGTAAGTGCACAGTAGTAAAAAGAATGCGAGATTCTAATATGAATGTTGAGATTTTAAATTGTGATATTAATAATATAAAAGATAATAACATGCTGTTAGCGTTTTACAAGTACTATTTATTGTTAATTATTGCCAAAAGTTTGTTTGAGTGTAAAACAAATAAAGATTTAATTTTCGAAATTATTAAGCACCCGATACGATGGTTAGTGAATAAACATAAATTAAATAATATTATAAAAGAACAAGAATTAAATTATAAATTATTGAATTTCAATGATACTATAGAGGGTGCGACTGATACAAGTATTAATAGTAGCAATGTTAGTGTGAAATATAGTCGTACCAATAGTTATGTAATGAAAAGTTTTCAAATTATAATTCACAATATGGAAGAATGCATTAAAGAGATAGTTAAATTTATAAAGCCAATTATAATTTTTGATGAAATTGAAGATTATAATATTTTTAAAGAAAATTTACTTCGGATAGAAAGCTTTATAAGAATTGTAAAAGAGGTCAATGAAAGTATAGTTGAAAATCATGGCAGAATTATAGTAGTTTTGAAGACAAGCGTATTTGATTATATTAATAGTAATTCAAACAATTTAAATAAGATTAAAGAGGATTGTTCAATCGAAGTTAACTGGAATAGAAACTATGATGCGGAAAAATTGCCACCATTATTTGAATTAATTATGAAGAAGATTATAGATAAAAACGAGTATTTTCGTAATTATAGTTCTGAAAAAGTGTATAAAGAGTTATTTCCTCCCCAAGTAAAAAATGTGCCCATAAGAGAATATATAATTAATGCTACTTATGGTAGACCAAGAGATATTATAGTTATGCTAAATAAAATAAAAGTTATGTATAAAGATAAAACTTTTTTTAATGAAGAGTTTTTTGCAAATACAAGGAAAGACTACTCAAAATATTTCTTTAATGAGCTTAATAATGATTTGAATACAGATTTGTCACAGAGTGATAAGGATGAACTTTTTAATATATTTAGAAGACTTGGCTCATATCAATTTGATATAGTGAAATTGGAAGAAGTATTTAACAATGCTAAATTTGAAAAAGCATTTACAATAGATACATTTATAGATTTTTGCTTTGAGAAGAATATTATAGGCTTTATAAAGGATTCAAAATATAATTGGAAATATAAAAATGAGGGAATAATATGCAATAAAAGTTGTAAATTCGCATTGCATAATGGATTAGGTAAATATTTGTTAGGTCGTTAGAATAATATGATATAAAATTTTGGGACGGAGTTGCATATTTGTGACACAAATTGGACATATATTAAACAAAAAGTAGTGGCACGGGCATTATATTATTAAGTTATTTGAACAATGCAATTATTAAGGGTAAGTTGATTAACATATAATAAAATACAAAGATTGAGACTTGGGATCATAGGAAAAGTTGAAAATTTAGTATATAAGAGGCAGTGAATGTGTTTAAAATGTGTAATATAAATGTAAATAATATGCAACCACGTCCCAAATTTTTTGTATCTTCAATATAGTCAATGAAGACGACTTTGTTCCAGAAGTTCCTATGAGTTTGTGTAATTGGACAAAATATGGCAGAACAGCAAAGTTAAGTTTTAATAGCAATAAATCTAACATTGATACAATCATAAGAAATGAGAATAAATATAGTACCATACACTATGACTGGACAAATGCTAAAAAATTTATTAACGAACAATATACAGGTGATACAAAAACCATAGAAGACATAGTTAATAGTTTTAATGATATTTTCAAAGCCAACCCTAATAATATGAGGTATGATGCATATACATTTGGAAATGATGATTATGTTATATTACACAACTCTCAAGAAGTTATAGAACTACCAATGTCGAAAAATGTAAAACTATATCAAAAGATTAATACAAGTGGTGAAGATATAAAAGAATATCAAATGCCAGCATATTTTATGCAGTATTTGGCATATTGTATGCATGGCGGGGTCAATTTGATTATTGCAGATAGTTCAGATACAGGTTTCTTTTTCACAAAATTTACAAATAAATGTATTAATCCTAAAGATACTGTAATTAATCGAAAAGATTTAATTGTGTTGCCACACTATTTGGAAACATATTATTTATTGATTAAAAAAATTATTCCTATTAATTTTGAATAAAAAAGGTAGAGGCATATTATGTTATGGTTAAATGATACGCATAAATTTTATTTTTCTGGATTTTTAGGATTAATAATTATGGCATTATATTTTATATTTATATATATAAATATAAAAGAAAAAAAATATAATTTCAAGTTTTCAATAATAATATTATCATTATATTTAATTTTGGTATCTTGGATGACATTCCAATTTAAAAATGGTATTACATATGGAATGAGATATTGGTATCAACCATTTTTACTTTGTGTTATTGTTGACGGATTTTTATATTTAAAAAAAAAAATAAAAAATAACA
>CADCOW010000005.1 GCA_902803205.1 uncultured Eubacteriales bacterium
AGAAAAGATTTTCAGTATATCTATTATGCCATGTCTTGCTAAAAAAGATGAAGAAACACTTGATAATAATCACGATATAGATGCAGTTTTAACTACAAGAGAATTGGATAGACTTCTTGTATCAACTATGGTAAATCCAAAAGATATACCTGAAACTGAATTTGATAGCCCACTTGGAGTTGGAACAGGTGCAGGAGTAATATTTGGTGTAACTGGTGGAGTTATGGAGGCTGCTCTTCGTTCTGCTTACTTCCTTGTAAATAAAAAGAATCCAGATGCAGATGCATTTAAAGATGTGAGAGGACTTGATGGATATAAAGAAGCATCATTTGATTTTGGAAATGGAGTAGTAGTAAAAGTAGCAGTTGTTCATAGTCTTTCAAATGCAAGAAAACTTATAAATAAAGTTCTAAAGGGTGAAGTTAAATATGATTTTGTAGAAGTTATGGCTTGCCCAGGTGGATGTATAAATGGTGGCGGACAAATCATTAATCTTGAAGGTAGTGATTTATCTGCAAGATCAAAAGTACTATATGGGCTTGATAAGGTTAATAATTTAAGATTCTCTCATGAGAACCCTGAAGTTATAGCTTGCTATCAGAAGTATTTAAAAGAACCACTAAGTGAAAAAGCACATCATTTACTTCATAGAGATCATGTAAAAGAGATGAATGAGCAAAAAGCACTTGGCAAACAAGTATAATTAAATAATAATAAAAAGACGGCTTAGTTGCCGTCTTTTTTATTATCAAATTTTAATCAGAGTATTTAATTTTTAATTTTAAGTGATTTAATATTCCAGTTTGCTTTAGTATTTTTTAAATATAGGTTTTTAGAAAAATTATTTTTATTTGAAATGACGAGTAGAGTAGGTCCTGAGCCTGATATAAGTAAAACTGCATCACCATTTTTTTCTACAGTTTTCTTTATATAATCATAATCAGGAATAAGTTTTTTTCTATATGGTTCATGTATCACATCTTTACAAACTGTTTTCAATAATTCATAATTACCACTTCTAAGAGCCTCAATAATAAGTATACTATGAGATATAGTTGATACAGCATCTTCTTTAGAGTATTTTTTTGGTAAAAGTTTTCTTGCCATTTCAGTTGAAGTTTTAAAATCAGGAATCAAGACAGAAAAGTATAAGTTTTTAGATACATTATATTTTTTACAATAATATTTTCCATTATTAAGTTTGACAGATGCAGTAAGTCCACCAAATATTGCAGGCGCTACATTATCTGGATGACCTTCTATGATAGTTGCAATTTGAAAAATATCATAATCACTTAATTTGTTATTTCCATAAAGAATATTAGCTGTTTTGCAACCTGCAACTATAACATTTGCAGATGAACCAAGACCACGAGATGATGGAACATTTGGAGTTTCTATAGCGTGGTAAGAGCCTTTTTTCTTAAGTACTTTCATAGTAGCTTCAAAAGCTTTATTGAATAGACTATCTTTTGTATTATACTTAGGTTTACATCCTTCCATAAGCATTTTATCAGATTTCTCTATGCGATATTCATTATAAAAAGAAAATGCAAGACCAAGACAATCAAATCCTGGACCAATGTTTGCTGTGGTTGCTGGTACTTTAAATTTTATCATAATATCCTTTCGGGTAGAATATATCTACCACCATCAGAATTTAATACACTTTGTTATATTGTTAGTTTTATGAGGTTATGAAGTTTTAGATTTTACTAATGTTATTTATAACTAATTGTTTACATTCAATATATGTAAGAGTAGTATTAAATCTTATTTCTTTATTTTTAAGTGCAGAAAGATTTTTAGGTATTGGCTCTTTAGTGATTTGATTTAATTTTAAAAGACAAGTAAAATCATCAAGTAAGTCTATATTGTCATTAGATATACATTTTAGTACATCGCGAGTAAACTTATATGGGCTTGCAGTAGAAAGTATGACATATTTTTGGTCTAAGTTTTCATTTTTATGCACGATAACATTTCCACATACATCGTGAGAAGTATATTCATTATATCCAAGTAAATGCTTTTTCAGACAACAATAAGCAATGGCAGTATGAGTATCAATAATTCTATTGTCATTTTCATAGGCTTTAAGTATTCCTTTTTTACACTCATCTTCAGTAGCATAATAAGCGACAAAGTTTTCTTTAATCTTATTTAATAGTTGTTCATCAACAGTATATTTACCTATGCTATTTAGTTCATCCATTAATTGTTTAACTAATTTATCATCATTACCTGAAAGTAAGAATAATAATCTTTCAAGATTACTTGAAACTAATATATCCATTGATGGAGATATAGTTTTATATAGTTCTCTATTTTTGTTATATGTGCCAGTATTTATAAAATCAGTTAAAACTTTATTATCATTACTTGCGCATATTAGTTTGTTTATTGGAGTTCCAAGAAGTTTAGCTATATATCCAGCAAGTATGTCGCCAAAGTTTCCTGTAGGCACTATGAAATTTATTTTATCATTGAGTTTAATTTCATTGGAATTTACTAATTCAATATAAGTTTGGATATAATATACTATTTGAGGAACAAGCCTACCTATGTTTATTGAATTAGCACTTGAGAGAACGACATTATTTTCATCACATATTTTTTTTATATTATTGTCGGTATAAATTTCTTTTACAAGTCTTTGACAGTCATCAAAATCACCTTTTATAGCAACGACAGATACATTATCACCTTCTGAAGTTTGCATTTGAAGTTTTTGAATATTCGATACACCATCCGTTGGATAGAAAACAGTAATAAAAGTGTTTTCAACATCTTTAAAACCTGATAGTGCAGCTTTTCCAGTATCGCCAGAAGTTGCAGTTAAAATATATACTTTTTTATTTTGATTTTTACTTTTGTATGCGGTAGTTAAAAAATGGGGTAAAATAGTAAGTGCTACATCTTTAAATGCAGATGTAGGACCATGATATAATTCCATAAGATAATGCTTGCCGATTTTGCTAATAGGAGTGATATTAAGATTTGAAGTGTTTATATTAGTGAAATTATCGCTTGATGATTTAGTAACATCAAAATTTTCGTTGTTGTAAGCGGAATTGATACAGTAATCAATCTCAATATCTGTGAAGTCATCAAAAAAAGTTTTGAATACCTGTTTCGCTGTGGCTTTATAATCATTTTTAAGTAAATCTTTGATGTCAAACTGATTAGCCATTATATCTTCAATTTTTGGACAATAAAGTCCACCATCATTTGCAAGACCCTTTATTATGGCATCTTTTGGAGTAGATACTTCATTTATGTTTCTTGTAGAATATAGTTTCATATTAACCTTCTTTAAAATGTATATTTAGGGAACTTTTATAGATTTTATTAAGCATTTAAACTTAAAAAAGTTGATATTTGTTTTTATTGGCTTCCCTCTATTTTGTAATTATACTATAAATTAAATTTTTTGTTAAGTGAAACCATATTTATTCTTATATATAAAATATAAAAAAAAGCAATTTTTTAGTTGATTTTTTGGTTATATATGGTATAATAGTTATAATTTAATAATAAACGAATTTCATTAGATAGGGAGTTTGCTAATTCTCTGGTGAGAGTATAAAATTGTGGGTTCGATTCCCAAAAATTCCGACCATTTATCTTGTGTCAAATGTAGAAGCAAAGTAATGTTTGGTTTTCTATTTTTAATGAGATTCTTTTTATACATAAAAGAATCTTTTTTATTATTAAAATGTAGGCATAAATAGAAAGTCATTAGCTAAAGATGTATATCGTTTACATAAGTAGTCTATGTGAAAATAGTTTATTTAAAGAAAAACATAAAAAGATTTGTTTTTCAAAAATAATAATGAGCATACTTGCTCAAAGATTGGAGGAGATTATGAAAACAAAGGTTAATCCACTTATTATTATTACTGGTCTTTTAATTGGTGTAGCAGCAGTAGTACTTACTGCTCTTGGCAATCCTAAGAATATGGGATTTTGTATTGCATGTTTTATAAGAGATATTGCTGGAACTACTAAACTTCATTCAGCAGCAGCAGTGCAATATTTAAGACCTGAAATAGTTGGTATAGTTCTTGGTGCATTTGTTATGTCATTTGCTGCAGGTGAATGGAGAGCAAAAGCAGGCTCAAGCCCAGCACTTAGATTTATACTTGGATTTATGGTTATGGTAGGTGCACTTATTTTCCTTGGTTGCCCACTTCGTATGGTTATCAGAATGGGTGGAGGAGATTTAAATGCATTTGTAGGTCTTGCAGGA
>CADCOW010000006.1 GCA_902803205.1 uncultured Eubacteriales bacterium
GATGAGTTCGCAATACTTTTAAATAAAAAATCAAAACTTTCAAAAATTAAAAGGATTACTTATAAAGATTTAGTTAATGAACCACTTATATTGTCGGAGCAATTTGTAAACGATAAGGTAGAAGTAAGAAAACTATTTGGTTCATCACATAAGATAAATATTGTTGCAACATATAATTTAATAAATAATGCAAAAATCTTAGTTGAAGAAAATGTCGGAGTGTGTTTATGTCTTGATAAACTTATAGATATATCAAATGATAAAAATATAATTTACAAAAAAATATATCCAGAGCATAAGATTGATGCTTACATAGTTTGGAAAAAGCAACAGGAATTAACTAATGTTCAAAAAATATTTATTGAAAACATAAAAAGAATATACAAATAGAAATATTTAGAAGAAGGAGACTTTATATAAGTCTCTTTTTTATAGAATTTTTAAGGAGACTAACTATTAATTGTCAAGTATAGTGAATCATGCTTAATTAATTCACACATTAAATCAGTTGAAGATGTAGAGATAAATAAAGATTTAGATAAGTTAAATATTACATGCAAGGTATTTACAAAATATGGAGATGTTTATGTGAAAATATAATTAAATTTATGCGAGTTTTATATTGATAAAAATTAAGATATTTTGTATAATATGGTTATAGGTAGAAAACTCTACAAGGTTATTTTATTGGAAAAGAATATGATTGACAATAGAAAATTAAAAGTATATCTTGATACATCAGTTGTTAGTTATTTGCAACAAGAGGATGCACCTAATAGAATGGCAGAAACGCTTAAACTTTGGAAGAAGTTTATGACTGGTTGTTATGATATATTTTTGTCGTCTATGACAACTTTAGAAGTAAATAGATGTAATGCGAGTAAACTATCTTTTTTAAATAATAAATTGAGAGAAATAAATTATACTGAGATTAAGATAGGCAACAATGAATTGAATTTAGCAAGAGAAATTGTATCAACAGGAATACTTACTGGAAAAAGCTTTGATGATTGTCAACATATAGCTGCTGCTGTCTTGAGTGAATGTGATATAATAGTTTCTTGGAACTTCAAACATTTAGTAAATATAAAAACAATTCAAGGAGTTAGAAAAATTACTCAACTTAAAGGATATAAAGATATAGAAATAATGAATCCGACAACATTATTAGAAATGGAGGTATAAATTATGAGACATCCAGATGGAACATATGATTTGACAATTGATGATATACATGAGATAAGAGAAGAAACATCAAAAATGTTTGAAAAAATGTCGAATGAAGAGATAATAGCATTTTTGAATGAAGAATCAAGAAAGTTTAATGAAAGAAAGGAAAAGTCATTACAATTAGTGTAGTGAATAGGTAAATTTAATGCAAGTTTCTACTTATAATATATACATACATGTTTCTTTTTAAGAGATAATTCTTTTGGTAAAAATTTAGATACGGAAAAAATTAATATAATAAATAATGAAAAGTCATTATGCCAATAGGCGTAATGGCTTTTTTTATATAAATTTGGAGGAAAATGTGAAATGATAAATGAGGATAATGTTTTAAGCTGGGATGACTGTATCCCGATAAAAAAGTGGTTGCTTTTATCAACTATTGTAATATTCTTTTTATCAACAGCAAGTTATATATTTGTCGCCATGGTAAATTTCATTTATTTAAGATTGGGTAGTACTACTGATGATGGGATAGTAAGTGTTGATGGAACAACGACTCTAATTTTTGTAATTGTAGCAATAGTGGTGTGTATTATTATAATAATATTAACTATATTTTTTTCAAAAAAAATAGGATTTTTTATTACAACATAATTATTCAATAATAGATACAAATTTGTAATTAAATATAAAGATTCACATATCAATGATGCTACAATTGTGCAAGATGAGATATATAACAAAATAATTAATACAGTAAAGAGGTGCATAGTAGTAGTAGCTTGGATTTTCAAAATAATTATTTGTTTTTTATACTTTTTTACAATAGTTAGTATGATGTTATACTTTATATTATCAATACCAAATTATTTAATTACATCTGCTATTGTACCATATGATGTGGCAAAATTTGGAGATCCATATGTCTATTTACAGACTTATAATGCCTTAGATTGTATGAAATAAGTGATTTCAAATATTAAGGATTTGTATTTTAGTACAAGTATAACAAAGCCAATTTATCTGACTAATCCTTTTATGTCACCTTTTACTTTGTCAGTTGTTTTACCAGCATTATTTCCCCTGTATTTACATCTACCTCAATTTCATATTCATATTTTGTAATATCATCAATAGATTCAAGTTCAAATTTTGTATAGCTATACTTTTTTTAAATTCTTGTTTTTCTTTTACCCATATTATAGATTTATTGTCTAAAGAAAAAAACTTTAAAGCATTATTATTTGCTTCATTTAATGTTAAAGAATTAGCAAAAATAATATTTTTAAACATCATTACAAAAGTTATAATACTTAATAATAATTATTTCAGATTTATTTATTTCATCTACAAGTGGAACAGTATTCTCAAACTGGTTTTTGGTTAATTTTAATACTGTGATTGCTCCAATTTTTGGAAGGAAATGACTAATTTTCCTAAAGTGTTTTTCGGCATTTTTTTCTATTGGTGCAAATTCTCATATATAATTTGGTAATATAAATTTTATAGACATCTTTAATTTAAACATTTCTAAAGTTTGTATATTTTGTTTTGTTTCCTTATATATTCGTTGAAATGAAAATGCTAATATGGAGTTAAATAAAAAATTTGTAGAAGTTTATACAAAAATTTAATAGAATTTATGCTTTAATAGTCCAGTAATTGACTTATTGCAATTTTAATAATACAATAGTATAGTTATAGACGAAAACAAAAAAAGGAATTTATCAAAATGAATATAGAAAAATGGGTTCAAAATAATAAAGAGATTACATTATATAACACCTGTGAGAAAAATATGCCATTAATTATTTTTAATACATATGAAGGAGATGGAAAATCTGTCTATGATAAAACGATAGAAATTGGCTGCTTAGAATTTAATTTTCTTGTAGTTGGAAATTTAAATTGGGATGATGATATGACGCCTTGGTATTGTCCTCCACTTTCTAAAAATGATATGCCGTGCACAGGTGGAGCAGATGAATATCTTTCAATATTAATAAATGATATTATTCCTAATGCAAAAAAGAGATTGAATGGAAAACCTAAGTTTATTGGAATAAGTGGTTATTCACTTGCAGGGCTATTTGCTATATATTCTATATATAATACAGATATTTTTGATAGAGTAGCAAGTATATCAGGTTCTCTTTGGTATCCTAATTTCATAGAATATTGTATTTCTCATAAAATAAAAAAGTTGCCTGATAGGATGTATTTTTCTCTTGGTGATAAAGAATCAAGTGCAAGAAATGAAATATTAAAAACAGTACAAGGTAATACTGAAAGTTTATCAGAGTATTATAAAAATTTAAATATAAATGTGATGTATGAGTTAAACGAAGGAAACCATTTTAAAGATGCAGATATTAGAAGTGCGAAAGGTATAAAATATATTATATGAGAAGGTAATAATTATGAAAATAACTTAGAACTTATAATAAATGAAACAACATAATGTTGGCAAAATTTATTTAGAAAGTAAAGATATGACAAAAAAATAGATGGTATCAAAATTAATGTTTTTAAGTGCTCTTAAAATAATAAAATGCGAAATATATGTTATATATGTGAGTAAAATGAAATATAAAATGTAATATTTATCGTGTCGCTAAGTCTTATTGTTAAAAATAAAAAAAATTGTATAATAGATATAGTATAACTTAATGGTTTCTATATGTCTGGAGATATATTATATCATTATGAAAGGAAGAAATTAATGAAAAGAAATAAGTATTTAATAATTGTAGCAATTTTGATGAGTGTTTGCATATCCAGTTGTAGCAGTAAAGTTGAGAAAAATGAGTTGTTTAATGATGAGATATTTAATAGTGTAGTAGAAAGGGCTGAATCAATTAAAAAGTATCAAATAGGATATCCAGTTAATGTAAATTTTGATTTAGAAGATTTTTATAATTGGTATAATGAAAATAAATTAAGTAAAGTGCTACTAAACGATGTAGGAGACCCAAATGATGAAACAACTACTGACCACGGAGCAATAAATGTAGAAAGGGAAGTTATAAAGAAATTTTCTTCGCTATATGGTTTTGATGAAAATGATGTATGGGGATTAGTGTCGGCAAGTGGAACTGATGGCAACAATCATGGTATTTATTTTGGAAGAAAATATTTGGAGTATAAGACTCAGTTAAAACCTATATTATATGTTTCTACAGAATCTCATTATTCAAATATGAGACTTGCAGAATTACAGCAATTAGATATTAAATTAATACCAACAGATGATATGGGCAGGATGATTCCAGAAGAATTTAGAAAAGTATTGGATAACACAAGACCTGCTTTGATAGTATTTTCTATGGGAACTACATTTAAGGGTGGAATAGATGATCAACAAGCAATCAATAAAATTGTAGAAGAGATGAAACCACCTGCTGTATATCGTCATGTTGATGCTGCCTTATTTGGTGGGTATTTAGCATTTTCTGATGATAATAAATTAATTGATAAAAAAGTATGTGGCTATGATTCTATAGCAATAAGTGGTCATAAGTATTTTGGTATTGATGAGCCATGTGGATTGTTTTTAACTACTAAAGAAATTATAAAACATCAAGACCAATACAATATATTATATTTGAATAGGTCAATGCCTATGATAAATTGTTCTCGTTCTGCAACAAATCCATTAAAGTTTTATTATGTTATGAAGAAATATGGTGTTGACGGATTTAAAAAACAAACAAAACAAATGTTGGAGAACACTGCTTATTTGAAAAATAAGTTAGATGAAATAGGGTGGCCTTCTTGGGTTTCTTGTAAAGAATCAAATACTATATTTTTCAAAAGACCTGATGATAGTGTTATGAAAAAATATTATTTGGCAGCTGATTATGATGAAAGATTTGGAGGAGATTTAGCACATATAGTAGTTATGCAAAGTGTAACAAAAGATCTTATAGATGAATTTGTAAGAAATGTTAGCAAGAAAAAATAGTGGGGATGTTATAAGTTTAAGTTAAGATTAATGAAAATGTATTATGTGTTGTATGGATAAGCTTGAAAGAAAATCACGGCACTGCAAATTTAGTTATTGGAAAAAACTTGAAAAATAAAAGGATAAATTGCAGGGTGTTTTGATAAGGACTCTTAGAAAAAGTTGGGTATATAAAATATTTTTGAAAGCATAAGTTGATTTGTTATTAATAAATTTAATATTTAAGATTTTGGTGTTTTTTTAAATATGAGTATAAATGTTTGTAGTGTATCTGTAGAGAAGAGCTTTGCAAAAATTTTATTTCTTAATAATATGAATTAAGGCGACATATATAATAAATAAAGGTTGGAAGATATTGTGAAAGTTAAATAACAATGAGATATAGTGAAATATAAACAAATAAATGTGAAATAATATTTACAGGGTGTAGTATTAAATGTTATTGAGATAGCTATACCGCTGTATTTTTATATAAAAAATAGCTTGACATACTTATATAATATGATATAATTTAATCGGTACAAAAAAAGTATTAAACATTGATATAAATAAATCGGTACAAAAAAATGATAGTACAATTATCTAAAATCGTAAAATTTAATAGCGGACTTATAATTTCTAGAGAAAGAGCCAATTTATGTGGCAAGATCAAATATAATGTGCTTAATTATAAAAGTATTACTGATGATGGAAGCATTGATATTAACAAATTGGATAAATTGGATTTAAAAGAAAATATAAGTACAAAATTTATTACAAAAGAAAATGATATTATTATAAAATTGGTATATCCATTTAAAGCAGTTCTAATTAGTAAAAGTGAAATAGGAATAGTGGTCACATCAAACTTTTGCAAAATAATATGTAGTGATAAAGTATTGCCTGAGTACTTGATTGCTTGTTTAAATAGTGAAAAAATAGATAGAAATTTAAAAATTGAATCAAAAAATCAAACTATTAGTCAAATTAGTATTAAAGATCTTGAGAAGGTTGAAATTGAACTGCACGATATAGAAAATCAAAAAAGGATTGCAAATATATATATGAATTTTTTGAAAAGAATACAATTAACAAAAACAATATTAGAAAAAGAACAAAGAATAATAAAAAATATATATAAATAAAAGAGGAAGTTATGTTCAATGATTTAATGTCAGAAAGAAAAATATCTCAAGAACCAGCAATAGAATTATTTAAAAAGCTTGGTTACACATATATATCACCTGAAGAATGCTTGAGAGAAAGAGGGGACAACTATTGCTGTGTGCTTAAAAATATTTTAAAGAATAAAATCTCCGAGATTAATTCTTATGAGTATAATGGTAAAATAAATAAGTTTTCTATGTTTAATATAGAAAAAGCAATAAGTGATTTAGATATGCCAATTGAAGAAGGGTTAGGAACAATATCAGAAAAAGTATATAACAAATTAGTCTATGGTCAAAGTTATGAAGAAGAAGTTGAAGATAGAAAAATATCATTTGATTTAAGTTATATTGATTGGGAAAACGAAAACAATGTATTTCACGTAACAGATGAGTTTTATGTTGAAAGTGACAATGGCGAAAAAAGTGTTAAAGTAGACATCGTTTTATTTGTAAACGGAATACCTTTTTGTGCTATTGAATGCAAGTCAGCAATTGTATCAGTGGAACAAGGTGTTGAACAGTCAATAAGAAATCAAAATGCTGATTATATACCTCAATTATTTAAATTTACATCGCTTGTAATAGCAAGTAATAAAAATGAAGTTAAGTATGGAACTACTTTAACAGCAAAAAAGTTTTATTGTGTTTGGAATTATGAAAAAGATGAAAAAGAAATAATAGAAAACAAAATTAAATCCTTAGAATTAGGGAGAATAGCAACATATCAAGATTATATATTTACCGCAATGCTTTCTCCAGATAGATTATTAGAAATAACTAAGTATTACATTTTATATGATGCAAATATAAAAAAGGTGTGTAGGTATCAGCAGTTTTATGCTGTAAAAAACATCATAAAAACAATTAATGAATATGGAGAAGATGGTAATAGAAAAAGTGGGGTAGTGTGGCATACACAAGGTAGTGGTAAGAGCCTAACTATGGTTATGCTTGCCAAGTACCTTTTGGATAATATAAAAAAAAGTAAAATAATTATTGTTACAGATAGAAAAGAGTTAGATAAACAAATAGCGAAAACATTTAGCAATACAAAAGTAAAACCTGCAAGAGCAACAAGTGGTAAAAATTTAGTAGATTTGATAGTTGAAGGAAAAGCAGATGTAATAACGGCGATTATAAATAAGTTTAATACGATTGATAGAAATAATATAAAATCATACGATAAAGATATTTTTGTATTGGTTGATGAATCACATAGAAGTAATTATGGGGAGCTTGCTGTAAAAATGAGAAGGGCATTTCCAAATGCTTCATATATTGGATTTACTGGTACACCACTTATGAAAAACGAAAAGACTGCAATGAAATTTGGTGGGACATATATACATAAATATACTATAAAAGATGGAGTGAATGATAAGGTTATAGTTCCACTTATATATGAAGGTCGATTTATAGAACAAATTGTTGATGAAAAAAATATTGATTTGTGGTTTGAAAAAACATGTGCGAAACTTAATGATAGGCAGAAAGAAGACTTGAAGAGAAAATGGAGTTCAATACAAAAACTGAATAGTTCAGTTGATAGAATTGGAAGAATAATGCTTGACATAGAAGAACATTATTTGGCAAATGTTAACGACATAGGGTTTAAAGCAATGCTTGCAACAAACTCAAAGTTGGAAGCAGTAAGGTACTATAATTCATTTAAAGAGTATTCTGATTTGGAGGTAGCAGCTTGTATATCAGCACCAGATGACAGAGAAGGCTATGAAGAAGTTGATGATGAAAGCGAAATCCCAGAAGTAAAAAAATTTTGGAATGATATGATGAAAAAATATGGAAATGATGAAGAGTATGAAGATAGTATAAAAAACAGATTTTGCGACGGAGATATAGATATTCTCATAGTGTGTTCTAAACTTCTTACTGGATTTGATGCACCGTTATGTCAAGTTTTATATATTGATAAAGAACTAAAAGAACATAATTTATTACAGGCAATAGCAAGAACTAATAGACTTTATGAAAATGAAGAGAAAGAAATGACTAAAGATTATGGCTTAATTGTAGATTATAGAGGATTGCTACCTGAATTAAGTGCTGCTATGAATATATATTCTGGTGACAATGGACTTGATAAATTTGATAAAAATGATTTAAATGGATTTATAACAGATGTTATAACATCTGTTGCAGAATTAAGACAAAGTTATAGTAATTTAGAGAACATATTCTCTAATATACAAAATAAAAATGATGAAGAAGAGTATGAGGTATTATTAGAAGCAAATGAAACTTTAAGACAAAAATTTTATAATGATTTATGTGATTTTGGTAGAAATTTATCATTAGTTTTAGGCAGTGAAAATGCATATTCTGCTATACAAGAAAGTGATAAAAATGAAATTCCAATGTATAAAGATAAATTCATATTTTACTCTAAACTAAGAAAAGCTATAAAAATTCGATGTGCAGAAGTACTTGATAATGCAGTATATGGAAAAGAAATGAGGAATTTACTTGATAAGTATCTTAGTGTGAATAGTAGAGATTTTATAGTTAAGCCAGTTGATATAATGGATAAAGAAACAATACAAAGAGAATTGGATGAACTTGGAAGTAATGCTGCAAAAGCGGATGCAATAAGACATAACATAAGCAAAAATATATCTGAAAATAGAGACAAAAATCCTGCTTACTATGACGCGTTTTCAAAAAGGATTAAAGAAGTGCTTGATAAGTATAAAGATAAAGTGATATCAGACGCAGAATATTTTAGTTCAATGAATGATATAATGAATGATTATAGAAATAATAAAAGTGGTGTAACTTATCCAGATAATGTAAAAGGGAAAGTAAATGCAGAAGCTTTTTATGGAGTAATTTTATCAATTATTAATGAGAATAATAATTTTGACATAAATTTGTTAGGTGAAATTGCAAATAGAATATCCGACATTATAGAAAAAGATATAAAGGTTGATTGGCGAAATAATACTGAAACAAGAAATAGAATAGCACAAAATATTGATGATGTATTTTGGGAGTATGAAAAAAAAGGTGTTATGAAATTAGACAGTGACACTTTAGATAAAGTAATAGAAAATGTTTTATTTGTGGCTATCAAGAGGTATTAGGATGAAATATGATTTCACATATAATGATATAACAATACCATATGAAATAATAAGAAAAAATGTAAAAAATATAAATATAAGAATTAAGCCTAACTGTGAAATAATAGTATCTTGTAATAAAGATGTTGATAATAAATCAATAGAGTTTTTAATGGTAAAAAGAGCAAAATGGATAATTAATACGATAAACGAATATAAACACAAAAATATAGTATTTTCAAATGTAAATTATAAATTAGTTGATGGCGAAGAGTTTTTATTATTAGGTAAAATTCTTAGAATTAAGAATTGCATAGCAGAGCAGTTTAAAGTAAACTTTGATAATAATTATTTATATATTTATAAAAATAATAATAAAATTATTAATAAATTTGATAAGTGGTATAAAGAATATACTATACAAACATATAATAGAATTCTTGACAATGTTTATATAAAGTTCAAAAAATATGAAGTAGTAAAGCCTAAAATCAAAGTTGTAAAAATGAAAACAAGATGGGGAACTTGTGATATAGAAAAAAAAATAATTACACTAAACAAAGAATTAATAAAAGTAGATGAATTTTTGATTGAGTTCGTTTTGACACATGAAATGATACATTTTTTACATAAAAAGCATGATAAAAATTTTTGGAATTTTATAACAATGCTTATGCCAGATTGGAAAGAAAGAGAAGATATATTATATAGTATATTTATAAAATAAATGGAGGATTTTATGACTACAAAAGAAGATATTCAAAAAGTGTTATGGAGTGCAGCGGGAAGCTTTAGAGGGAAAATTGATAGTGGCAAATATAAAGATTATATTTTGTCTATGCTTTTTGTCAAATATTTAAGTGATGCCATAAAAGAAGAAAAAGAAGAATTAGAAAAAAAGTATGGAGATGATAAAGAAAGAATAGAAAGAGCTTTGAGCCGTGGAAGGTTTCAGATGCCAGTAGATGGAACTTTTGATTATCTATATGAAAATAAAAAAGCATCAGATATTGGTTCTAAAATTAATATTGCATTAAAAGCTATAGAAAATGCAAATGGTGGAAAACTTAGAGATATCTTTGGGCAAATAGATTTTAATAGCCCTGAACTAGGTGATCAAAAAGATAAAGTAGCATTACTCAATAATTTTTTAGAAGACTTTAAATCAATAGATTTAAGACCAGGTTCACTAGAAAATCAAGATGAAATCGGAAATGCATATATGTATATGCTTTCAGTGTTTGCAAGTGATGCAGGTAAAAAAGGAGGAGAGTTTTACACTCCTGAGCAAGTTTCAGAAGTTTTGGCAAAATTAGTAGAACCAAAAGAAAACGATAGGATTTATGATGGAACTTGTGGTTCTGGTACACTTCTTATAAAAGCTTATAATCAAGTTCCAAATGGTAAGGCTCAAATATATGGACAAGAAAGAAACTTCCAAACTTGGGGTTTGTGTCGTATGAATATGTTTATACATAATATTGATGATGCCATTATAAGGCAAGGTGATACAATTTCTAATCCTCAATTTGTAGAACATAATAAACTTATGCAATTTCAGTGTATAGTCGCAAATCCTCCATTTTCACTTGACAAGTGGGCAAATGGATATGCAGCTGATAGCAACGATGAGAAATTTAAAATGACTAAAGATTTAGATCCTTATAAAAGATTTGAATGGGGGGTTCCACCAAAGAGTAAAGGAGATTATGCATTTATACTTCATATGTTAAATAGCCTTGATAGTAACAGTGGTAGAATGGCGATAATTATGCCTCACGGAGTTTTGTTTAGAGGTTCAAGCGAAGAAGAAATAAGAAAAAATATAATTAATTTTAACTTACTTGATGCAGTAATAGGACTTCCTGCAAATTTATTTTTTGGAACTAGCATACCTGCTTGTATATTAGTATTTAAGAAAAATAGAAAAAGGACAGATGTTTTATTTATAGATGCATCAAAAGAATTTGAACAAGGAAAGAATCAAAATAAATTAAGAGATGTAGATATAGAAAAAATTGTAAAAACATATAAGGATAGAGTCGATATAGATAAATATAGTCATGTCGCTACAAAAGAAGAAATAGAAGAAAATGAATATAATCTTAATATACCGAGATATGTAGATACATTTGAGGAAGAAGAGCCAATAGATATATATAAAGTTATGGCAGAAATTAAAGAGTTGGAAAAAGAAAAAGCAGGACTTGATAAAGAGATAGAAAAGTATATGAAAGAGTTGGGGCTATAATTTATATATAATGAAAATAGTTCAAAAGTGAATAAAAAAGGATAAAGATGAATAATTCTAAGAACAATATAATATTTTATAAAGATGAAATAGGTAATATTAATTTTGAAGTTTTTATTTCAGATGATGATATTTGGTTAACTGAAAATCAGTTGGCAGAAATCTATCAAACAACAAGACAAAATATTAATTTACATATAAA
>CADCOW010000007.1 GCA_902803205.1 uncultured Eubacteriales bacterium
CTCGAACCCACAAGGTTTCCCGCACGATTTTGAGTCGTGTGCGTTTACCAATTTCGCCATATCGGCATATATTTATTTAGTACCAAATATTCTATCACCAGCATCACCAAGACCTGGTACTATATAACCTTTATCATTTAATCTTTCATCAAGTGTTCCACAATATATCTGAACATCTGGATGATCTTTATGAATCTTTGTTAATCCTTCAGGGCAACCAATTATTGATAAAAATTTTATTTTTTTACCACCTCTATTTTTTACTAACGAAATAGCATCAGAACCAGAACCACCTGTTGCAAGCATTGGATCAAGAACTAAGATAACTCTTTGGTCTATAGGATTTGGAAGTTTGCAAAAGTATTCGTGTGGCTGTAATGTTTCTTCATCTCTATACATTCCTATATGACCAACCTTAGCAGATGGCACAAGTGCTAAAATACCTGGGACCATACCAAGTCCTGCACGAAGAATTGGTACTATAGCAAGCTTTCTTCCATCAAGAACTGGTGATTTACATTTGGTAATAGGTGTTTCTATATCCTCAAGCCTTGTTGGTAAATCTGAAAGTGCCTCATACCCCATAAGCATACCAAGTTCCTCAACAATACTTCTAAACTCATTTGTTCCAGTATTTTTGTCTCTTAAAATGCTTATTTTATGCATAATTAGTGGGTGATCAAAAATATAAACATTCTCATCAAATTTAATCATATAACCCTCCTTATGATTATTATGGTTTATACTTTACTATAGCATAATTACCAAGTTTTGAACTGAGTTTTACACTAAAATATACTGTCCCATCTTCATCTCTATAACTAAATATTTTTGGCCACTGAGTTAAACCTTTGTTTCTAAAATCTGCATTCTTCATCTGTTCTAAATATCTTGATTGTACTGTTAGATTGACATACTCTCTTACTTTTTTTCTATCTTTATCATCAATATTAGTAAACTCAACTTTGCTTGATCTTATCCATCTTGATAATTTATCTAAATCTGTCACATAGTCAGACAAAGACATATCTTGACCTGTTCTTAAATCAATTGTATTTGTATAAAATATTTTTTGGTCCACTGTACTTACACTTGTATATCCAAATATAGGATTATTCTCTGCAGTATTATCTATGTATGAAGATAAACGAGCTGGAGCAGTAGGTCTTGCTATTGTTGATACTACTGGTCCTTCATCTGCGGTTCCAATTCTATCATTTTGAAGTGGGACTTTTGTATTTTGACCAGCTCTCTCAACTTCTACTCTTCTAATTGTTGTAGTTTCAGTATTATATGAAATGTTACTTGTTGGGGCAATATTATAATGATTAAATTGATTATATACAGCCAGTGGATCTACAAAACCATCAAGATATGGATCTTTTCCACCTACAGCATTTGAATTATTACTTCTTGTACTATTATTATTACTTGTAGTATTTTTATTTGTTCTTCCAACAACTCTTCCCTCATAAATAATAGTTATATAGCTATCATCAAATCTTCTTATCTCACAAGATATATTTAAATTTTGAAGAGCAGTTGATATAGGATAAAGTGGAACAATAGACAATGCATTTGTTTTTATTTTTTCATTAATCTTTGCTTGTAAATCTAAATCATCCATTCCTTCTATCTGTGGATAATCAATACTTACATGATTATTGTGCCCATTATAGTTTTCTATCTTAGTAGTTTTTTTAGGGACTGGTATTGTAGTTGTCTCTGTTTCAGTTTCCCTTTCAGTTGTTACAATTTCAGTTGTTGATATAATTGTTGTCTCTTTTTTTGTATTTAAAAATCTACTTGTTAGTCCTTCCACTGACAATATAGTAGGCATTTGCATAAGAAATACAACTGCTATCAATGTAATAATAACTGCTACTAAAACTACAATTGTCGCAATTAGGCCTTTGTTCTTCATAATTGTTTATTTCCTTTCAACTATAGCTTCTGGCGTCTTACAAATACTATCCTTATCAACCACACCTTTTACATAAGCAAGTGGATATACAAAAGTATTTTGTCCTAAAATAGTTCCAGGATTCAATACTGCATTACAACCAACTTGAACATTATCTCCAACAATCGCACCAAATTTTCTAAGTTTCGTATCTATTACATCATCACCAACATTTAATACTATTGGTTTTTCATCAAATCTAAGATTAGAAACTTTTACTCCAGCACCAAGATGAGAATTATATCCAAGAACTGAATCTCCCACATAATTAAAATGTGGCACTTTAGATTTATTGAACATCAAAACATTTTTAAGTTCACAAGAATTTCCAACAACACAATTATCTCCGATAATTACATTCTCACGGAGAAATGCAGAATTTCTCAAATCAACGTCTTTTCCTATAATTATATTTCTTCCAAGGTAAACACTTTTTAAAACCGTTACACTCTTATGAACATATACACCATCTTTAATTCTATTGTATTCATATGTATTTAAAGTTCTTACACATTCATCAAACTTTTGTTTTATAAGAGGCAATACCTCATATGGATATGTTAAACCTTTAAATAAAAAACTATACTCTGTCTCATTCAAATCAAGCAATTCTGTTATTTTAATACTATCCTTATTCATTTCCACCTTTAATATAATTATAAAATAATTATACTTTCTCCTTTCACATAACAATGTTTTATTATATCATAAATTTTCAATTTTGTTTATATATTTTTTTACAAATTACTACAATTTATAACTTTTTCAATTATTTTTAAGTAAAAAACAGTAAAAATGTCTATTTTATGACAATTTACTTCCTTTTGTAGCTCTTGAACCTCTTTTTAACATATTTAGATTTTTGTTTTTACCATCAACATTTACCACTGTATCATCTTCTAAAACATAAGCATCAACTACAAAATCACCTTTCCCAAGTTTAATTCCCTTCACTCCTTTAGTGGCACGACCTAAAAGTGGTACATCTTCAGGTTTAAGTCTTAAGAATAAACCATCATTTGTCCTTATGACTAAATCTTTATCAGCATAACATACCAAAGTTTTTACTAATTCATCACTTCCATTTATCTTTGTTGCAACTACTTTTGCATTTGCAGTCACATACTCACCTGTATCTACAAGTTTTATAAGTCCTTCTTTTGTCACAAAGAATAAGTATGCATTTTCAATTGACTTAGTTGTCTCTACTCCTACTATTGACTCCTCATCACTTCTAAACTTTGAAAGATTGTCTATTGGTTTCCCTTTATCATTTGTTTTAAGCATAGGTACTTTATCAAGTCTTATCTGATGCATAAATCCTTTACTTCCAAAAATTATAGCCTTATCACTTGTTTTAGCTTTAAATACATATTGATTATTTGTGTCAACTGTTTCTTTATTTTTCTCATATAAGTTTGTATCCATTACTTTACAATATCCAAACTTGTCTTGACAATAAACTACATCTATTACTTCCACCTTTGGTTCTTCTATAACTATTTCTTCTGCATCTTCAAATGTAGTCTTTCTATCTACTCCATATTCTTTTTTTATTCGTTTCATGTCATCAATTATCAAATTGTCAACTTTACTTTTTTCTTTAAGAATAGACTTATATAATTTAATTTTTGCAAGTGTTTCTTTATACTCATTATTCAAATCAGTAATTTCAAGTCCAATTAATTTATACAATCTCATATCAAGTATTGCATCTGCCTGTAATTCAGTAAAACTAAACTTACTCGCAATTTTAGCAAGTTTCTTATCTTTTATTTTTACATTTTTACATTTGCCCGTAGTTAAATGTGCTTTTGCGTCTTCACGAGTTTTTGATGCACGAAGAGTTGCTATAATTGCATCTATTAAATCAGTTGCTTTAATTAACCCCTCTTCTATCTCTTTTCTTTCATTTTCTTTATCAAGTAAATTCTTATATTTTCTTTGGATTAATTCTCTTTGGAACTTAACAAAGTTTTCCATTATAGATTTAAGTGTCATAGTTTCTGGGCGACCATCTACAATGGCTATCATATTTACACCATAAGTATCTTCAAGCCTTGTCTTTTTATATAAAATGTTTTTTATGTTTTCAATTTTCTTTTTGTCAAGATCTTTCTTTAACTCCATTACAATTCTCATACCATCTTTGCTTGAGTGATTGTAAATGTCAGTTATATCAGTAATCTTTTTTTGTTCTACCAAAGCACCTACATCAGCCATAAACTTTCCTATACCATCACCTATCATAGTATAAGGAATCTCTGTTACAACTAACTTATCTTTGTCTTTTGCTTTTTTTGCTGGTTCAAATACTATCTTACCACGAAGTTTAAGTTTTCCAACACCAGTTATATATATCTCAGGTAATTCTGACATATTTGCAATTATACCACCAGTTGGAAAATCTGGTCCCTTCAATATTTTAAGCATTGATTTCAATGTTATAGTTGGATTTTTTACAAACTCTATAACTAAATCACATATTTCAGAAAGATTATGAGATGGTGAATTTGTTGCCATTCCAACTGCTATACCTTCTGAACCATTTAAAAGGAAATTTGGGAAACGACAAGGAAGTATAGTTGGCTCTTTTAACTTCTCATCATAATTAGGCATAAAGTCAACAGTTTTATCAAGGTCCTGTAGCATAACATCATCAGAAAATTTTGAAAGTTTTGCCTCAGTATAACGTTGTGCTGCTGGACTATCACCTTCTATAGACCCAAAATTTCCTTGCCCAATAGCAAGTGGCACCATCCTTTTGAAATCTTGAGCCATCACTACAAGAGTTTCATAGATAGATGTATCACCGTGAGGATGATATTTACCCATTACATCACCTACTATTCTTGCAGATTTTAATGTTGGCTTATTTGCATGAACACCTAATTCATTCATACCATAAAGAACTCTTCTTTGAACTGGTTTTAATCCATCTCTTATATCCGGAATAGCACGAGCTGTAATAACTGACATAGAATAATTAATATAGCTCGTCTTCATCTCCTCACTATATTCTGTTGTTAAAATTTTTTCTGACATTTTAAATCCTCTTACTTATTATTTTTCATAAATGCTTTCAAACTTAACTCTTTTATTTAAGAATCATAACTTTTCCACAGTGTCCATACTATCAAAATATCCAAGTTTCATAAGTGCTAATAATGATTTCTCTATATAGTCCTCTGTAACAATTGGCCATCTAAAATTAATTCTATATAAGATTTTTGTAGTAAACTTACAATTATAATTAATAAATATAACTTTCTTCTTTGCATCAAAATTATATGAAATCAGAACTGAAACCAAAGAATTTTTTGTTTCATCTTTCATAAAGTTATTTAAAATCTCATCAAACTCTTTATCTGATACTATCCTTATACCAGCACCAATTTTATTCATAGCATATATAACATCACCCATTTGTACATAGTGCTCATTACAAGATAAGAATACAGTAAATTCATCATTTGTGTTGGCAAGTTTAACAATTGACTCTGCTACACTATCGATTGGAGAAAATTCACACATTGTATCCATTGCAGACATTGGAAATGCCTTCATAGAATAATATGCTTTTAATTTTTTCATAAATGCATTTTCTATACTGTTGATTTGGAATTCTCCATCACTATATCTA
>CADCOW010000008.1 GCA_902803205.1 uncultured Eubacteriales bacterium
TAATATTTTTGAAGAAAAACTATTGATTTTGTTGATAAATTTTTATTTTATGCACGTTTTTAACATTGTTGAGTGGACACTAATTATTAACCATCTTTTTAAATAATGTTCAATATCAAGAGTTAATTCCAGTATCATATACCTTAAATACATGTCAATTTTTGATAACTCTTTAAGATATGCAAAATCTAAATCTTTATATGCTATATCACCATTTTGCAAAACTCTATAATCAAAGTTTTCCCTATATGCCGATATTTTAAAATAATACGATTTTTCTGTTAAAAATCGCTTTGCTTCTTCTTCACTTGTAATATTAAATTTAACATTACGCGATTTAAGAATTCTAACTTGTTCTTCAATCGTTGTTTTTAGTTTATTCATATACCATATCCTTAAATAAATCATCTATATTGCGAATGCCGTTTGTATTTTTAGAACTATGTATTTTTCTTGTTTCTTCAATTGTTTGTTCTAATCAAGTATTTTCTACATTTTTATTTATTCTTATTTGAGTTGGTATACTTTGAACCATATCTTACCTCCAGTTAAATTGTAGTACAATAGTTTATATTTTCAATATCGATAATAGAATGATAAAATTATTAATAAAAATTTTACTCTATAAATCCTTTTATAATATCTACAACTTCTTCTACAATTTCTTTTGGTGCAGTTTCTTTAAATTCAGCATCTCGCTTTGTTAAATCTAATGATTTTAGTTGTTCACATAAGATTACTCCATGTGTTTTGGTTTGATTATTCAACGGCACATGGAAAGGATGTTTGTTATCAGTGGATGTTATAGGACAAACAAAAGTTAAATTACACATTTTGTTATACAAATCGTTAGTTACAACTATTGCTGGTCTTCTACCTTGTTGTTCATGACCTTTTTGAGGATTAAAATTTAAATAAATAATATCACCTTTCTTGAATTTTTTTACCATATTTCATCACCCACATTAACCCCTGTATCAATTTCATCTACATTAAGTTTTTTTATTTTTGAAATTGGCCTTTTATAAAATTCTTCAAGACGATCTTGTAAAGTTTTGTGTTTATGTTCTTTTTTTATGATTATTTCATTATTAAATGAACGAATTGATAATTCATCATTAACTTTAATATCTAAATCTGCCAAAATTTGTTTAGGTATTCTAATCCCATTACTGTTACCCCATTTTTGTAAAGTGGCTGTCATAACAAACCTCCTATGTATATATTATGTATATACATTGTATAATAAACTATTTAGTTTGTCAAGTTTTCTCTAATTAAGGGAATTAGGGAAAAACTTATATATAAAAATAAAAAACTAAACAAAAAAATTAGAATCAATGACATTGCAAAATGTTTAGGTGGATATGCATTTGATAGTTCATTATATATTAAAAATGGTAAATATAAAATAATCACTATTGGTAATGTAACAGGAGATAAATTTATAAATATTTCAAATACTAATTTTATTGATAAATTACCCAACGATATACATAATTATCAAATTTTGAAAAAGAATGATATATTAATATCACTTACAGGAAATGTAGGAAGAGTATCTAAAGTCATATGTGAAAATTGTCTATTAAATCAGAGAGTGGCTGTTTTACAAATAAATAACAATAATTTTCAAGACTATATCTATTATTGTCTATCAAGCAAAAAATTTGAAAATCAAATGACTAAATGTGCACAAGGAGCTGCTCAGAAAAATATCAATAATTTTGATGTAGAAAATTTTAATATTCCGTTTTCTAATAATAATAATTATATTTTAAACATTTGTAATTTCATGAAAATATTTGATTTACTTTTACATAATAACATAAAATTGTTAGATAACTACAATTACTTAAAAGAATATTTGCTAAATAATGTGTTTATATAAATAAATTATTTAACAAGCATTTCTTTTCTTTTTGAAAACATTTTAATAGTTTAGTTTCAGCTGCTAAATTATTGTATAATTGTCGAAATATATTGACTATTTGATATTGTTTGTTGTCATCATGAACAACAATAGTATACTTCAACAGTTCTTTTTTATTAACAGATTTCCCTTGTCGTGTACTTATTATCATATATTTTTTACTCAATAATGAATTTAACTTTATTAATAATTCATTTAAATAAAAAGCATTAATTTTAGAAATTTTATATGTAGTATATGCTGGCGAAACACAATAAGTTATATCATCTAATAATATACCAATATCTATTTGATTTTCACCTATGCCTATGATTAATGTATTTTTGAAAATTACTTTATTTTTAGATAAATCTTTTGAAAGTTCTTTTGAATATATCTCGGAACGCTTTCTTATTCCGTATTTCTCAACAGCAACAGGAACTAAATCGTTTTTAATATTTCTCTCATTATATTCAGATAAAACATCGTCTAATCTAACAGTTTTCCCAGTATAATTACTGAATATCTTTTCCCGAATTCCCTTAATTAAAGACTTATATTCCTCAATGATTTTCATTTGGGTTTCAATTCTTTTGTCAATAAGAGTTAGGAAGGTGGCGATTTTTTGTTGTTCGACTATA
>CADCOW010000009.1 GCA_902803205.1 uncultured Eubacteriales bacterium
AGATGATGCTATATCAACATAAAGAGCTGGACGGATACCCATATCAGTGGTATTGACCTTTCTTATATCTTCAGCATAACCAGACCCTTGTACATAATACACATAATCTCGTGGATAATAATGTTCTGGAGATCGAAGAAAATAATCATCATGTCCAGTTGAAGAACCTTTTGAAATGGAATAATTTGTTCGTACTGCTTTTCTTGTATCATCATTTGTAAATCCATATGAAGTATTTGTAACATCTTCTCTTGATAATAAGAAGATTTTGTCTTTTGTGACCACATCACCAATACCACCCCTTGTATATGTCGTTACAACTTCCTTCTCTTTTATAGATTTTTGTTCACTATCATATAAAAATGCCTTTTTATAGAAATCTTTATTGAGCCAAGGTCTTATGGTAGCAGTCTCCCAAGTTATTTCTTCATCTGTATCATTAAATTTCACATTGTAATCTATCAATTTATCTGTAAGAAGTAGGGCTTCACTTCCAGTAGCATTAAGTATCTTCCATTTAATAGGTTCTACTATATTGGAGTAAGTACTGCTTTGTGGATATGTACCAAAAAATATTGTCTCGCCATTTATCATTTTAAATATAGCCTTTGCAACTTTGGCACCAGTTTCCCCTATTGCTATAGAATCAGTTGCGATGCCGTTTATCTCCCAATGATCAAATATTTTAAATTGTGATGAAACTATAGAAGTACTTGCTGGCAGAGTATACCCTTCATCAGTCATATAATAAGTTTCCACAATTTCTGTAAGATATGCTTCATCCATATCATAGGTCAAATCATATCCAAAATGTGGTTTAAGTATTATATCACCAGTTAAATCTCTTGGAAGAGTTTCAACCATTTCATACAAAATGTTTTGTTGATCATCCATTACATCCCATTTAACTATACTACTTCCTTCTGGTGCATTCTTTAAAGCCCCAATAGTTGGTAATCGTAAACACATCCCTTCTTTATAGGTAAATGTTTCTCTCCAAGTAGAATCATCATAAAAATCACAATAACCTAAATGCCAATAAATTTTACTTTCTTTCGCAGTAAAATATGAGGCTGTGGCACTAACATATAAAGCAGGACGAACACCATAATTATTAGCTTTAAGTGCAAAATCACTCGTGATACTACCATCAACCTCTACAACATAAGCACAATATCCATAAGGCTGAAGAACATCACGAAGCCAATAGCGAAATGGACTTCCTGCATAGTTAGTTCCACTTGCTGCCCTACTACTATCAGCATCATCACTATCTGTAAATCCATATGATGTATTTCGCATATCAGCATGTGATAATAAGAATATTTTATCATATGATGAAGTACCATCATTATTTACTATCACTTTTCCATTTATCGTTTCTTTTCCCTCACCTTGCATAAATGCTTTATTATAAAAATCATTATTTAACCAATTCCTTAATGTACTGTCTGCCCAATTTCTCGACAAATCTTCATAGCCCCCCCAGTCGGTATTATACTGACGAGTTGCTATCATTTTATCCGTCAAAAGTAACATCTCATTTCCATCATTGCTTAATATTCTCCATTTGATAGGTTCCAGGGCATTATCGTTCTTAACACTTTGAGGAAACTGGCCAAAAAATATAGTATCGCCAACTCCCACATTGCTGTATGATGCTCTTACTACCTTGTCACCAGTTGACCCTACTACGATAGATGTAGTTGCTATACCATCTATCTCCCAGTGATCAAAATTTTTAAGTTGTGGAGGTCTTACTTCTGTACTATCTGGAAGTTGTAACCCTACCTCTGTCATATAAAATGATGGTGTTGCTATAGTGAGACTTCCTCCAGCCATATCAAATGTTACATTGTATGTGTTTTCAAAATGTGGGGTGATTATTATATCATCATATAAATCAGAGGTTAATTCTGTAGCATATGGATAAATTATATTTCCATCACTATCTTTAATGGTCCAATATACTGTTGCCCCAGCTGGAGCATTTATAAAATTACCTGCTACTGGCAGTTTTATTGGCAAAGTTTCTCTATAAGTATTATATTCTCTCCAAGTAGAATCTGGATGAAACTCATATGTTCCCAAATCCCAAGTTATATTATGCTCTGGCAAATCAAATATTGAATTCCAGTAATAAGAATATAAAGCAGGGCGAATACCCAAAGGTATAT
>CADCOW010000010.1 GCA_902803205.1 uncultured Eubacteriales bacterium
AGGGAAAACTATAAAAGAAAATCTTGCAAATGTAAAAAATTATGATAATGAAGTTATAAGAGATATTGATAATCCATTTACAAAGACGGGAGGACTTGCAGTACTTTTTGGAAACCTTGCACCAGATGGTTGTGTAGTAAAAAGATCTGCAGTTGATGAAAAAATGCTTAAACACAAAGGTCCTGCAAGAGTATTTGACAGTGAAGAAAATGCTATAAAGGCTATTTATGATAAAAAAATTAATTCTGGGGATGTAGTGGTTATAAGATACGAAGGTCCAAAGGGTGGACCTGGTATGAGAGAAATGTTATACCCTACATCAGCAATAGCAGGTATGGGACTTGATAAAGAAGTAGCACTTATAACTGATGGAAGATTTTCTGGAGCGACCCGTGGTGCATCTATAGGGCACATAAGTCCTGAAGCAGCAAGTGGTGGAAATATTGCCTATGTAAATGAAGGAGATATTATTTCAATAGATATTCCAAATTATAAAATTGAACTTGAAGTAAGTGATGATGAATTAAATAAGAGAAAAGAAAACTTTACTCTTAAAGAACCAAAAGTTAAGACTGGCTATCTTGCAAGATATGCAAAAGTAGTTTCATCAGCAGATAAGGGGGCAATACTATGTTAACACTTGATAAAATTTATCATGCAGCATTTACACTAAAAGGTGTAGCAAGAACTACAGATTTACTTAGTAGTAGTAGTTTAAAACCAAATACTCATATGTATTTAAAAACTGAAAACTTGCAAGTGACTGGAAGTTTTAAAGTTAGAGGTGCATATTATAAAATAAGCCAACTTAGTGAAGAACAAAAAAAGGCTGGAGTTATAGCATGTAGTGCAGGTAACCACGCTCAAGGGGTTGCATTATCTGCTACTAAAAATGGTATAAAGTCAGTGGTATGTATGCCAGATGGTGCTCCTATAAGTAAGGTAGAGGCTACTAAAGGTTATGGCGCAGAAGTTGTGCTTGTGCCAGGAGTTTATGATGATGCATATAATAGAGCAATAGAACTTCAAAAAGAGAAAGGATATACATTCGTTCATCCATTTGATGATGAAGATGTAATAGCAGGACAAGGGACCATAGGTCTTGAGATACTTAATCAACTTGAAAATATTGATGCAGTAGTAGTGCCTATAGGTGGTGGTGGTCTAATTTCTGGTGTTGCATTTGCGATAAAATCTTTAAAACCACAAATTAAAGTTTATGGTGTGCAGGCAGCAAATGCTCCATCAATGTATGAAAGCATAAAGCAAAAAAAGCAAATAACACTTGATGCTGTATCAACATTTGCAGATGGAATTGCAGTTAAACATCCTGGAGATAATACATTTGAAATAGTGAGTAAATATGTAGATGAAGTGGTGACAGTGTCAGAAGATGAGATTGCTATGGCTATCCTTACACTTATGGAGAGACAAAAGTTAGTTGCGGAAGGTGCTGGAGCAGTGTCGGTTGCAGCTGTTCTTGCTGATAAAGTTCCTGTTGATGGAAAAAATGTTGTATGTGTAGTGTCAGGTGGAAATATAGATGTAAATATTTTATCAAGAGTTCTTACACGTGGTCTTAAATCAAGTGGTAGAAATGTGAATATGCAAATAGCACTTGAGGATAAGCCAGGACAACTTGTGCTTGTTAGTACTATTATATCAAAGTGTGGCGGAAACATCATAAATGTCCGCTATGAGAGGTCTGACTTAAATATGCCTATATCAAGTTGTTATTTAACTATAGGTATGGAAACTAAAAATTTTGACCACATAAAACTCATTAAAGAAAAATTAACTGAAGCAGGACTTAAGATTGTAAATGTAATGTAAAAATATGTATTAAGAGAACACAGATTAGTGTTCTCTTAATTATTTACATTCCATTTTAAAGAATAATTTTCATTTTCAACATTTAAATTTAGTGTATGTCCCATAAGCAGTGGGTAGTTTGTATCCCCATGACCTGCTGGGAAATTGAAAGCAACAGGGATATTTAGTTCATCTGTAAATTCTCTTTTTATCATATCTGTAATTGAAGTGTAATGACCACCTCGTGATTTACCGAGATAATCACCGAGGTCTGACGGTAAATCAACCCATTGTCCAAATATTATTCCTTTAGCATTTTTAAGAATATCTTGATGTTTAAGTATAGTAAGATAACGATGAATATGTTCCAAATCTTCACCAACATCTTCAAGAAATAAGATGTAAGGTTTGTTAATTTTTGTAGAATCAAATTTTGTGTTTATAACAGATGTAAAAGTAGCTAAATTACCACCGATTAGCACACCAGTTGCCTCACCTGTCTTACCATTATTATCTTTACAATTATATATAGGTATCTTACCTTTAAATATTTTTGCAGTTGCATTAGCACATTCTTTTGGCAAGTCTATAAATGTTGAACTCATAGATGAATGTATAGATAAAATATTTGCCATAGTCCAAGCAGAATGGTATACCGTTATATCGCTATATCCTATAATCATCTTGTTAGAATTTTTAATTAAGTCAATAGGGATTTCTTCCATAATTTCAGATGCACCATAGCCACCACGAACAGAGAATATTGCTTTTATAGAGGTGTCATTAAGTGCCCACAATAAATCTTCAATAATATCTGATTTAGTTCTTACTTCTTTATATGCAAACTTTCCTTCCACTGGTTCATAACCAAGATTTTTAAGACCTTCAATAGTTTTATCAACTTGTTCACGACTTGGAGTAGCAGATGGTGATATGACAGCAATTTTATCACCTTCTTTTAAAAATAAGTCTTTATTGTTTGCATTAAAATTTTCATATTCTACTGATGTTATAGTATCCACACCTTCTGAAATAGTTGTAATTTCAACTTTTTTTTCACATGAAATAA
>CADCOW010000011.1 GCA_902803205.1 uncultured Eubacteriales bacterium
AGTAAAGAATTTACAATGGATGAAATTTTACCAAAAAGATTTAAATTAAAGGACTTAAAGTAAGATGAAACATATAGATATATGGACCGATGGTGCATCAAAAGGAAATCCAGGACCTGGTGGCTATGGAGTTGTACTTAAGTATGTAGATAAAAATGGAGAGTTACATAGAAAAGAAATAAAAGAAGCATTTGAATCTACTACCAATAATAGAATGGAAGTGTTATCTGCGATAGTTGCATTAAAGGAATTGAGTGAGCCTTGTGATGTGACACTTACATCTGACTCGCAGTATTTGGTAAAAGCATTTAATGAGAATTGGATAGATACTTGGATAAAGAAAGATTTTAGAAGAGGCAAATCTGATGAAGTAAAAAATATAGATTTGTGGGAAGAACTTATACCACTCACAAAAAAGCACAAGGTACATTTTGTATGGGTCAAAGGTCATGCTGATAATGTTGATAATGAAAGATGTGATGAACTTGCAAATGAAGCGATAGAAGAGATGCAAAAGATAGCATAAGTTGACTTTAACAAAACGATGGGCAAGAGTAAAATTATTCAAAAATACGGAAAGATGTGATATAATGAATTAATAATTTTAATGTAAAGAAATTCATGACTCGTTTTTCATGAAAAATAAATTAAAAGGGGAAAGTCGCATGAATGTTTATGATTTTGATGGAACGATATTTCCTACAGATTGTTCAATAGACTTTTGTATTTGGTGTATGAATCATCACCCAAAAATGTGGTTTACATTTTTCCCAAAAGCAGTTATAAATTTGATTCTGAGAAAATTGGGGAAACTAAATGAATCTCAGATGCAACTGCAGTTTTTTAGGTATCTTACGCTTATTGATGATTTCGATGAACAGATTGAATTATATTGGGATAAAAATGAGAAAAGGATTGCTAAGTGGTATCTTGCACAAAAAAGTTCGGATGATTTAATTATCAGTGCATCACCTGACTGTATAATCGGTCCTATTGCAAAAAGACTTGGAGTGAACTTTATGGCTTCGGAATTTGATAGAGAATTTGGAGTTTTTACAAATAATCTTATGTATGCAAGAGAAAAGGCAAAATATATCTTTGATCATGGTTTTCCGAAGATTGATAATTTTTATTCTGATTCTCTTGCGGATACACCACTTGCACTTTGTGCTGAGAAAGCGTATCTGGTAAAAAACAATGCAAGCACTGTTGTTGACTGGCCTGATCTTGATGAAGAAACTCTGGCTAAGGTAAAAGAAAAAATCAATACAGGTTGGAAGGTTCATTTGGATTAATGAAAGAAGGTGTTTAAGTGTATATAATTATTTATGATTTTGGAACCAGTAGTGTAAAAACTTGTCTCTTTTCAATTAATTCAGATATAAAACTTGTGGCAAGTTCCAATGCAAAGTATGGTCTTTATACTTCTGAAGGTGGTGGGGCAGAGCAGGATACGGAAGAATGGTGGGAAGCACTTTGTTCCACAACAAAGGAGTTGCTTAAAAAATCAGGAGTAGAGTCTTATAAGATTGAAGGTATGGCTTTTTGTTCTCAGATGCAAGGCTCTGTTTTCGTGGATGAAAATGCAAATGCAGTAAGACCACCTATGAACTATCTTGACCAAAAGGGAGTTAAAGAGTTTGAGAAAAGCATGTGCACTGGTATCATAAAGGTTTCTGGTTGTAATTTGTACAAACTGGTAAGAAATTTGATTGTAAATTATGCTGCTTCAATTAGTGCAAAGGACCCTGTTTGGAAGTACAAGTGGGTGGAGCATAATGAACCAGATGTCTTTAAAAAAATCTACAAATGGCTTGATGTCGGTGACTATCTTGTGGCACGAACCACTGGTAAGATTGTAAGAACTGCAGATTCAGCATTTGCCACATTTCTATATGACACACGAAAAGGTAAAGAAGGCTGGAACAAGGGACTATTAAAAATGTACGGAGTAAAACCAGAACATTTGCCAGAAATCATTGACTGTACGGACTTCGTCGGTGGATTGACAGAAGAAGCAGCTAAAGACCTTGGACTTGTAAAAGGCATACTAGTTTTTGGAGGTGGCGGTGACACATCTTTTGTCAATATTGGTGCTGGATGCACAAGACCTGGGGATACACATATTTATATAGGAACATCAGGATGGGTATCAACCTACCTTGATCATCAGGCGGTAGATATCAATGCGATGATAACTGGTGTGTTGTCAGCAGTTCATGGGTACTTCAACTATTATGCCGAACTGGAGACAGCAGGCAAATGTTTTGAATGGGTCATTAACAATCTGGTCCTTGATGAAGTAGGAGTTTACATTAACAAAACTTTAGTAACAGATGTTGAGAGCAAATATTTAAGTTTGTATGACTATCTAACCGATGAAATTAGTAAGGTTCCACCTGGATCAAATGGAGTGATTTTTACTCCTTGGCTTCACGGAAACAGAAGTCCGTTTGAGGATTCAAAAGCTGGTGGAATGTTTTTTAATATACGTATTGGAAATTGTAAGCAAGATATGATTCGTGCTGTGCTTGAAGGGATTTGCTATCACTTGAGATGGCTTTTGGAGTGTGAAACGAAGAAAGTAAAAATTTCAGATACAATTAGATTTGTCGGTGGAGGTTCCTTATCTCCAAATATCTGTCAGATGCTTGCAGATATTACTAATCGGTCAGTTGAAACTGTGAGTAATGCACAGGAGGTTGGTGCCATTGGAACGGCATTGGTTGTTGCAGCAGGTATAAGAGGAGAAGATGTATTAAAACTTTCAAGGCAGTTGGTAAAAGTTGAGACTATGTATGTTCCAAATCCTGAAAATAAAGAGGTATATAATCGCAACTATCAAGTGTTCAAAAAACTTTACAAGGCGAATGTCTCTAATTTCAGGAAACTTAATTCTTAAAGTTGTTGGGCAAAAACATCATTTTTTTTTATTTAAATTAGGGGACGGGGTATATTATTGGTGATTTAGGGACACCCTTTGGGCGGATGATATCCGCCACTACTGTGGTGATGATATCCGCCCCTTATAGCAGGCGGATGATATCAGTTTCTAATAAGGCTTGAAAAAGCCTTATTCAGAGTGTAGACAAAGTCAAAAAAAATAGGATTATTGTTAGCAGGTAGCAAAATCCTATTTTTTTTATGTTAATAATCTTTAGAA
>CADCOW010000012.1 GCA_902803205.1 uncultured Eubacteriales bacterium
ATTTACAGTGCCCATCACATTTACATCATAAGTATACTTAGGTTCATCATATCCAAGAAGGACTAGGGGTTGTGCCGCCATATGTAAAATGTAGTCAGGCTCGACTTTTTTTACAAATGATTTAAGTTTGTTATAATCTCTTATATCACAAAACTCTTCACCTTCAACTATTTTTTTATCATTTTTATTTTTAAATGAATTTGATTTTTTTACATCTCTACTCATAAGTTCATAGAGACTTCCCTTTTCAGGTTTAAGTGAGTAGCCATATACTTTTGCACCAAGATACTTTAAGAGCACACACATATATGAACCCTTAAAACCTGTGTGTCCAGTAATCAAAACTTTTTTATTACTGTAAAACTTCTTTAATTCATTTAGATTTAACATCTTATTTCTCCTTAATAGCCTTTTCTACACTATAGTTGCATTTACAAGATTATAATATATTTTTCCATTCTCATCATAATAATCAAATTGTCCTATCACCGTTATATTTCCACCATTTTGTTTTGGGTATTTAGTTGGGTCTGCAAGTATAAACTCAAGACCATTTGGACAACAAGTAGATGCAAAAACACAATTATAATACTCTTTATTAGTTATTTCATCTTTATAGTAATTATATTCTCCTGTGGCTTTTACAACTATGCCTCTATATTGTTCTTTATTTCCTTGCAACTCTCTAAGATATGCATCGCAAATTGTTGAGTTTAATTGTGATAGATCTAAGTCTACTTTCATTACTTTTGCATTTGAAGTATTAGGGTTTGCTGCACTTCTCTTCATATCACTACCATTTGAAATTACATTTGGTGCACTTTTAGGTATGTTGTTTCCATCTTGTGCTGCCCTTGACTCAAGAACCTTTTTTACATTTGAAGTCCTACTTGTACTTGAATCTCCACATGAAAATAAAATCAAACTTGTAAATATCATTATTACTATTAATAAATACTTTTTCATAATTCCTCCTTTGGGCGGATGATATCCGCCCCTACTTACGAGTTCACACAATTCGCCCTATGCCTTTAATCCAATTATATAAAAAATTATAAATATTACAACATTTACTGCTACAATAGTTGAGCCAACTGGTGTGCCTTGAATTATAGCGATTGTGAGTCCAAGAGTTGCACACACAGCAGAAATAATACTTGATGAGATAGTTACCATTTTGAAATTTTTAAATATTCTCATTGATGATATGACTGGGAATATGATTAAGGCTGATATAAGAAGCGAGCCAACCAAATTCATCGCGAGAACTATTACGATTGCTGTGACAACTGCCAAAAATAAATTATAAAAATTTGCATTTACCCCTGTTGCCACTGCAAATGATTCATCAAATGTCACAAGAAAAATCTTATTATAAAATATTATGAAAATAATTATTACTATAATAGATAGTGTTATGCTTATAATCACATCTAAAAGACTTAAAGTAAGTATAGAACTCGCACCAAAAAGAGTTGTACAAACATCTTGCGACACATTTCCAGATGCTGGAAACATATTCATTATAAGATATCCAAATGACAAAGCCCCTACAGATATAAGTGCTATTGCTTGGTCACCTTTTATTTTTGAATTATTACTTGTTCTTAAAAGCATTATAGCACTAATTATAGTTATTGGCATAATCACTAACATATCATTTGCTATAGTAAATGGAACATTTTTAAGTATCACTTTTAATGCTGTTGCAATAGCCATCGCAAAAAATGCCACATGTGAAAGTCCATCACCTATAAACGAAAATCGTCTAAGAACCAAAGGCACTCCAAGTAGGGCAGAAGAGAGTGATATAAAAATTGTAGTGACTATAGCATACTGAACAAAATCCATTTTCAAATAATCAAAAAATGTCATTATAACCCCCTTCCATATTCATCATTTTTCATATATTCATCTTTTGTACCAAAAAAATTTTTATGACCTATATGTAAAATATGTGTTGCATATTTAAATACTTCTTTTATATCATGTGAAATCATAACTATTGCTATGCCTTCATCATTTAACTTTTTTATTATCTGATATAAGTCTTGTGTCACATGAGGGTCAAGACCTGTTACTGGTTCATCTAAA
>CADCOW010000013.1 GCA_902803205.1 uncultured Eubacteriales bacterium
CGGTGGAACGAGTGCTTTTTTTATGACTAATTTCATTAACTAAATTATATCATATTTATTAATAAAGTCAAGTGGCTTGATAACCACTTTAATTAGGTATCAAAAAGCACTCGGTGAGACGAGTGCTTTTTTTATGTTTCCTTTTGATTAAATTATAACAAAATAATTATATTTGTCAAGTGGCTTGATAACCACTTTTACTTGACAGCGATGATTATGTCTATTAAGTTCATCATTATATATAAAATATATTTTGTGATTTTAATTCTCATTATCCACAAAATAAAGTCAAAGGGGGTAAATTAAAAATTTATAAAAAGTTTTTCTGGGGGTAATTTTGACATTTAAAGGGGGTAATCTGAAAAAATATTTTTCTCAAAACCCCCAATAAAATAATCCATTTTTTCAAATATTATAGTCGAAAATATTTTTGCAAATGCGAAAATTAGAGCATAAAAATATCATTTCAAATAAAGACAAAATAACAACACAATATTTTCACAAAAATTAGCCATTATTTTAATAAGATTTCCATTAAAATTTTAATAATTTTTTAATACTTTTTACACTTAAAAATCTTGATTTTTTTAATATTTTTTTGTAAAATAAACTCATTACAGGATGCATTTGCTGTTGCATACGGGACTTGCCGTATGTAAATTTAAGCAGTAAATGACGACCTTTGAAAACTACAAAGTTATGCGCATCGCTTTTAGGATTTGATACAGGCTACCATAGATGTTGAGATACCCTCTAAGCATTATGTTCATAAAATGGGGACAAGTCCCCCTGGGGAGGACCCCCTAACCTATAGAGGGTCGTAGGGGCGGATATCATCCGCCCACAATCCCATAGATAAGGTCGTAATTTATAGATTATGAGAAAGAGCACAAGAATAGTTAAGAGATTATTGGCACTATTTTTAGTTGTGCTTATGAGTATAGAGAGTTTTGGAGCAGTGGTGAGCGATAATGATGGCTCAGCATTTATCACAAAGGCTGAATTTGACTCGTTAAAAAATGACTTTCAAAGCCAAATTGACCAATATAACACATCAATAGATAGTAAGATTGATGGTGCGATAGCAAGTTATTTATCTGGTATAAGCCTTGAAAAGAAATCGTCAAAGCCTATATTGGTGTCAAATTATAACCAGATGCGCTGGATTAATAAATTCAAAGTTTATGGTAAATATAAGCGATGGACTTCACTTGATAATTATACTTCATATAGTGATATATGGTTTACTCCACAATTATGTGAAAGAAGGGCTAATCTTAGAGTGGGGAGATTTAATATATTTGATACGCTGGATTTAGGAATTGGTCTCGCATCATTGTTTGCTGAAGCAACAATTCAGATGATGTCGGGAGGACTAATGATGCAACGTGGTGCATATGTGGGTGCTTCAGGGTATGCTCAAACAGCACCAGTCTTTGCGATAGAACTGAAAAAGAAGAATGAAACATGGGTAATAAACGAAGATCGGCCGTTCCGTAATCATTTCTGTTTTGCTTATCAGGCTTATGGTCAAATAAGGACACCAGAACGGGTAGAAGGAGAAATGAGAGGATATCAGTTTGCGTCAGCGCCTATTTATTTCGTGACAGATTCGGAACCAATGCAGGTTGAGACACCTGATAATAACGAAATATTTAAATATCTAGTTTATCTTTCTAATGGTACTTATCATCCGGTTACACATGGCAATGTGACAAAATTCAGAATGATAATGACTACAAATAATGCTTACTTTCCAATATCATATGCTGAACAAGACCCTTATTCTGATTGTGGTTTCAATGCATCAACGAAAGCTGTGGCGCCTGAGGCTGGATGGAATCAGGGTCATGAGGATGCGATTGATGCAGGGGTTACATGGCATAGGTTGATAAATACAAACCAAAATACACTTATGAAATATATGATGTTTGGAACTAATGATGATATTAGAGCTAATTTAACGATGCCATTAGGTGGTATGGCTGAGGGTCGATATTTCGATGTTTCTACAAGCAATGGATCTTCAATACTGAATGCGAACATCGTAACTGTCAATATTGATAACTTCAAACAATCAAGGGCTGGTGGGAGTGATTATCTTCAACGTAAGACAGGCCTATCCATTCCGATGACATTGAATATTCCAGATTGGCCACAAGACAAGATAAGTAATATAGCAAACGGACAATTTGAATTTAATGGGAACTATCTTAAAGTCGGACAGGGTTTACCGCTTGTAACAGATATTGATAAGAGTGGTTATTTACAGATAACTTTTGATTATGATGTGAAATACATTTTAGATGAACAGTCAAAGAATAAACAAATACTAATTTCAATTAAGAAAGATGATTTTAATACTGATAATAATAAATATTGTAGTGGATATTTGGATCTTGTTAATCCTAATGCAACTACAAAAACAGTTTATACATTAAAAGATAAAACATTTGAAAATACTGATGGTAAGGTAAAATTGACTATCCCCGTTGAGAAGGACGATAACTTGTGGCTTAGAGTTGCTCCACAAAATAATACAGGTGGCTATTATGCGACTATCAATAATTTAAATATAACTTATGTAACTGAATAATTTGTGATAGATTTATTATTTTTGCAACAATATTCATAAAGAAATCGGATTCTAATGTCCGATTTTTTTATGATTATTATGTCCCTTTTGTCAACCCCCTATAGCCACCTCCAGTGATTTCCGTAATTTGCCATTTGGTCCTGGGGAGGGGACCCCCTAACCTATTGGGGGTCGTTGGGGCAGATATCATCCGACATCA
>CADCOW010000014.1 GCA_902803205.1 uncultured Eubacteriales bacterium
ATTCTGGTAAATTTTTAAATATTTTACTATTTATATCTATTTTTATATTTGATTGTTTACCATGCATAAGTTTTTTTGCATATGTTATAGTTGCTCCATAAGTTTCACATATTGCCTGATGTCCAAGACATATACCAAGTATAGGGGTATCTTCACCTAGTGTTTTTATAACTTGATTTATATTGCCAGCATTTTCTGGTCGCCCTGGTCCTGGTGATATAATTATATGTGTTGGTTTAAGCCCTCTTATTTCTTCAACTGACATCTCATCATTTCTTATAACTTTTATATCAGTATTTATCTCTCCAATTAATTGATAGAGATTATATGTAAAACTATCATAATTATCTATAAGCAAAATCATAAATCAGTACCTCCTGCAATTTCAAGTGCTGATAAAGTAGCTAATGCTTTATTTCTACATTCTTCATATTCTTTTTCTGGAATTGAATCTGCTACTATCCCTGCACCGCTTCTTATAAAAACTTTTCCATTTTTTTTATATATTATTCTTATAGCAATGCACATATCCATATTTCCATTGAAATCTATATATCCTATTGCGCCACCATATATTCCTCTTTTATTATTTTCAAGTTCACCAATTATTTGACAAGCCCTTATTTTAGGTGCACCTGATAAAGTTCCAGCAGGAAGTACTGCTTCTATAGCTGTAAGAGCATCACTTTTATCATTTATTTTACCTCTTACCACTGACCCTATGTGCATAACATAAGAAAAATATTCAATATTATGTAACTTTTCAACTTTCACAGAATTAAACTTACTAATTTTGCCTAAATCATTTCTCCCTAAATCAACAAGCATATTATGTTCTGCAAGTTCTTTTTCATCAGATAATAATTCATAAGATAATCGCATATCTTCTTCATGCGTTTTACCTCTTTTTCTTGTACCAGCAAGTGGAAATGTATGAAGAATTCCATTTTCAAGCTTTACTAAAGTTTCTGGCGATGCACCTGCAACTTCTACATCAGTTCCTGAAAAATAAAACATATATGGAGATGGGTTTATCGTTCTAAGTACTCTATATGTGTCAAATAAAGACCCTTCAAAATCAGCACTAAATCGATTAGACAAAACAACTTGGAAAATATCTCCTTCATAAATATATTTTTTTGCTTTTTCTACCATTCTACAATATTTTTCTTTATTAAATAGTTCCAATATTTTGCTTTTTATTTTTGCTTTTTGCTCAACTTTTTTTTCTCCTATTGTAAGAATTTTTATTATATTTTCTATTTCTAATATTGCTTTGTTATAATCTAATTCTAAATTATCTGTTTTCATATTTACAATTATTACTATTTTTTGTTTTACATTATCAAATGCTATGACCTTATCAAATAACATAAGATCTAGGTCTTTAAAATTCTCATTATCCTCTACCTCTACTTTAGCACTTGGCTCATTGTAATATAAATAATCATATGCAAAATATCCAACAAGGCCGCCTGTAAATGGTGGTAAATAATCAAACTTTGGACTTTTATATTTTGATAAAATCTTTCTAATATAATCTGCAGGATTCCCAATATCAATCTTAACAGTTTCAGTTTCCACAACTCCATTAAGTTTTCCACCAATACAAGTAATCTCCATTTTTGGATTATACCCCAAAAATGTCCATCTACCCCATGTCTCATTTGCTTTAGCTGACTCAAGTAGATAACAATGATTTGATACATTTTTTAATTTTCTCATTACCTCAATTGGTGTAATAAAGTCTGATAGTATTTCAAGACTAATTGGTATTACATCATATTTTTTTGTTAATGTAATATCTTGTACTTCTGTAAATGTAGGTTTAATATTCATCTCTTCTCCTTTTTTATATAACTATTTATGTAGCCTGTGTCACAAATAAAAAAGTCCTCAACAGAATAACTCTGTCAAGGACGAATAATTATTTTATCCGCGGTGCCACCTTGAATTCATATAAATCATGCTCTCAGTAGGATTCTATCAAATCCCTTGCAACTTACGTATGCACACACGTCGTAGAATACTCAGAAATTACTTTCTTTTGACTACACCCTCAGCGGTCCATTTGACAATTAGTTTCTTGCCTGACTCTCACCACCACAGGCTCGCTCATAAGGCTTAATTTGCCGTTATCTCCGCATCAACGGTTTAAATATCTATGTCTAACAAGAGTATTTTACCATTATATACCACTTGTGTCAATAAAAATTGGACAAAATTTGTGTTTTTGTTATATTTCCTATAACTTGAACCTAATAAATCATACATTCATCAAATTCATATAATTTATCATTACATCTTTTACAATTAATTCTTTAATCATAATTTTACCTAACCTACAATTTATCACTACATCTTTACATATAACCTAATTTGTGCTATGATACTGAAAATATTTTTTTATCTTAAGGAGGTTTTTATGGCAACAGCAGCAGCAGTAGCAGGAATTATTGGAACAGGAGTAGCAATATATGATGCTTTTTTTAAACCCGAACCAACTCCACTACCACCAGAGCCAACTATTCAAGAAATTATTATGGCTTATTTGCCACAAGTATTATTTGTTATTATAGTAATTGCATGCGTTTTAATGTTTATTGGAATAATTAAAAACTATAAGAAAAAAGTAATAACTTTTTTATATCCTATTTTATTATCAATAATATACTTTGTTCTATTTGCTTTCTCTTCTATTACTTTATTACAATATAACTTAATCGTAATAGCATTTGCTGTTGATATTATACTAACTTGTTATTATCTTTATGTCGCTATACAAATATTTACAGGTAAAAAAACTTCAAAAAAAGTATTTATTAAGTTGTAGATAATGTTAGCAATATTAAGTAATCGTCCTAATCAGTACCATATAAATAATAGTGCCAAATAATATACTCATCAAAGAATTTCTTTTCCATATCTGTATTATCATCACACATATAATAGATATAAATTCAGGTGCTCCAAAAGGACTTGTAGTAATGTCTATGTCTTTAAGGCAATAAACGGTGAGCATAGCTACTATTGATGCAGGTAACACATTTCCAAGATATGAAAGAACAGGTGGCACATTTTTTTTAAAGACTAAAGATGGGAAAAGCCTCGTGAACATAGTTACTATAGACATAGTTGCAATTATAAGTATTGACTTAATCATAGTTCACCTCTCTTTTTACCAAATATCAAAAGCACAGCAGTGATAATTAACATCGCAGGTATTAAAAAATTATCTCTTCCAAAAATTATAAGACAAGTTAGTGTGCTAACAATTCCTGTAATGGCAGGTAAATGGTCTTTATTATTTAACCACTGTTCAGTAAATGATGCTACAAAAATTGCTGTCATTGAAAACTCAACTCCACTAAATGAAAATGGCAGCACAGAACCAAGTATATTTCCTAAGACTCCACCAAGTATCCAATAACTATGATTAAAAAGTGTTACATAAAACAAATACTCTCCTTTATCTAAGCCTTCTGGTATCTCACAATCACAAAGTAATGAATATGTCTCATCAGTTAAACCATAATACAAATATGGATTATATTTATTTGTATCACTATACCTTGCTATCATAGCTATTGAATAAAATAAATGTCTCGCATTTACCATAAAAGTAGTCACAGCAGTTGTAATTATAGAAGCGTTGCTTGCAAGGAGATTAACACCTACATATTGCATAACACCTGCATATATAAATAAACTCATGCAAAATGCCCATATCACTCCATAGCCAGCATTTCTAAGAAGTATCCCAAACCCCATACCAAGAAATATATACCCAGCACAAACTGGGATTGATTTTATAAATGCAAACTTAATTGTTTTCAGTCTCATACATATCCTTTCAGCAATTCTTTAAACTTATAATTAACACTAATTACATATCACTATATTGAGGTTCAATCACTTTATAAAATTAGTGTATTTATGTTCCTCATTAAAATTAATTTTATAATTTTTCTTTCCATCAGCAATTGATTTGACAAGAAATGCCATATTTTTTCCGAGTCGTCTCATAGTTTGCATACCTTCTTCGTCTTTTGCAGCTTCACCAGCTTCTCTTCCAAATGCATTATTCCAATACTGACTTCCTACTACTACCATATTACTAATGGTAAAATATTTATTTATCACATCAAAGTTTGTATCAGTTCCAGCTCGGCGTGCTACACATACTGCAGCTCCAACTTTCATACTCATATCATAATTTGCACTATAAAACAATCTATCAAGGAAACCAATTACTGTTCCATTTGTAGATGCATAGTATGTTGGACTTCCTACTACTATACCATCGGCTTCTTTAAATTTAACTGCGACTTCATTTACAATGTCATCTATGACACATTTACCAAGTTTGTAGCAAGCTGTGCAAGCTTTGCAACCTGGCACATTATTACCTAATGTTATAATTTCTGTATCAATGCCCTCCTCATTTAAACTTTTTGCAACTTCTTTTAAAGCCAACTCAGTGTTAGAGTCCTTTCTTGGACTTCCATTAATAAGTAAAATTCTCATATGCTTCCTCCTTAATAATATAAATTCTTATTTAATTAATTTCTATAAAACTTTTTTATATTTATATAATACCTCTTTTACATTCTTCAAAATCATTCCTTATATTTTTACGAATCTCATTATAAACTATATTTCTCCCATCTACGCTTTTATACCAATTATTTAAAGACATAATGGGTCCAAACGCAGAAAAAAATAAAGAATCATCTGCATAATTTTTAAAATATCTATTTGCTATCAATTTTGTTCTTCTCAAATGAAATCCAGAAGTCAAAACCCCTATTTTTTTATAAGTGCATAAATCTTTTTTGCCTAAAATATTTTTTGCAATTTCATAAGAATACTTAAGATTCTCCTCTGTATTACTTGCTATATTTTCTATATAAATATTTTCATCTAAAATCCCTCTTTCTTTTAATACACTTGCCATAAATTCTGCTTCTGTTATTTTTCCACTAGTATGAGCATTTCCACCACTAACTATATAATTCATATATGGTTTGTCTTTACATAACTCCAAAGTTTTTTCAATCTTATAACCGCAATTCTTACTTCCAAGAATAATAAATACTCCTATGTCATTACTGATTTCATCCGGTTTTTCAAAAACTATATCATTAATTATTTTTATATTCTCTTCTTCTTCATCTTTATGTAATTCAAATCGTTCAAAAGTTTTTTCTATTTCTTTAATCAAATCTTCTGATGCAAAATTACTTATCTCATCTGCGCTTACATTCTTTGATAAATCTACAAAACATTTAATTTTTTCTTTGTGAAGTCTTAAGGCAATGCTAAAATAATTATCATAATGTTTTGTAGATTGAGAAAT
>CADCOW010000015.1 GCA_902803205.1 uncultured Eubacteriales bacterium
GGAAGTTATGTATATAATGGTAATGAATATAGATGTTTTTATAGGAAAGTTAAAGATACAGAGTTTACATTGTATGTATCTATTAGAGAAAATAGATTAAAAGAAAGCATTAATAAGCTACAAATTTTACTTAAAGATAAAAACGATTTATTGATAGAAAAGGTGTATGAAACATCTCGTTATATGTATCTATATGTATTACTATTTGCTATCATAGTTATTATTATTACATTTTTTGTAGCAAATAATGTATCTGCTATGCTTCAAACACCTATTCATGAGTTGTCAAGTATATTGGGACAAGCAAGAAAAATACAACAAGATATGTTGCCAGCTGAGTTTGCTAAAATTAGCAATAGAAGAGATATAGAAATATTTGCGGATAATATTCCAGAGTCAGAAGTTGGTGGTGATTTTTATAATTATATAATTAGAAATAATAAATTATATTTGATAATTGCTGATGTTTCTGGTAGTGGTATGCCAGCAGCATTATTTATGGCTAAAACAAATACATTGCTTAATAATGCAATTAAATTAACTGAAAGTCCAAGAGTTATACTATCATATGTGAATGCTGAACTTTGTAAAAATAATAAAGAATGTTATTTTGTTACTATAGCGTTATACTGTGTAGATTTGAAGTCAAGAAAAGTTGTATATGCTAATTCAGGTCATGAGGATTCTATAATTATAAAAAGTAATAATGAAATTATAAAAAAAGAAGAAGTTAGATCAGCACCAATGGGACTTGAGGCACAAAATAATTACAATGAAGATGAATTTTATTTAGAAGATGGTGATGTATTATTCTTATACACAGATGGAGTAGTGGAAGCAATAAATAAAAATAAAGAATTATTCGGAATGGATAGACTTATAAATAAGCTTAAAACTATAGGTGCTATAGATACAAAGAGTATAGTGCAAAAGTTAGAAAAGGAATTAGATGAGTTCCAAGAAGGATTAGAACAATATGATGATATAACTATGCTTTGCTTTAAGTTTAAAAAATTAGAAATTGATAATAATAAGATAATTAAAAATACAAAAACTTTTAGTGCATTATACGAAAATGTAGTGGAAGTTGATAAATTTGTAGAAGAATGTCTTAAAGCAGTATATGCTGATAATACGATTTACGAGAAATATTTAAGTCAGTTGAGTTTATGCATAGAAGAAATTGTAGTAAATATATGTGATTATGCTTATGATACAATAAATGATACAAACAATAATTTTTCAGTAGAAGTATTGGTTGATAAGAATATTGATAAGCTTTTAATAAGTTTTATAGATAGTGGAAAGGAATTTGACCCAACCAAGATGAAGGATGTAAATATTTTACAAGGTGTTGATGAGAGAAATATTGGTGGATTTGGTATTCATATTACAAAAAATATTGTTGATGTACTTGAATATAATCGTGAAAACAATAAGAATATACTTACTATTACAAAATATTTATAAGTGTTTTATTTGGTATTAAAAAATGACAAAATATGGACTTTATAATGTGCTGTATATAATATATATTAAAAGTTAAATAGGAGTAAATATGGAAAAGGTATTGGCAAGTAAAATTCAATTAGGAATCTATATAGAGGAAGTAGAAAGTGAAAAATCTACAAAATATAATTTACCATTTCTTGTTAAATTAAATAAGGATATAGATGAGAGTGTTTTTATTGAAGCACTAAAGAAAGTTATAGAAAATAGAAAAATATTGAGTGCCAAATTGGTATTTGATGACAAAGATAAGAATTTATATTTAACTTATGATGGGAAAGATGTTGAGCCTAAAATCATTAATACTCATAGTATTGATGAAGAACAGCTGGTTAGAAAATTTGATTTGCTTAATGATAATCTTTCAAGATTTGAAATATATAAAACAGATACTGGCATATATTATTTCCAAGATGTTCATCATATTATATGTGATGGAACAACTATAAATGAAATATTTAATGATATTGAAAAAGTTTATAATGGAAAAAATATTGATAATGAGAAATTAGACTTTTTTAAGTATTTAAATGAAATTAAAGAAACTGATATAAAAAAGCAAGAAGAGGAGTATAAATTTTATGATACTATGCTTGGTGATATTGAAACAGATAATTTAGTTTTAAGAGATAGATATGATGATATTCCAAGCGCAGGTATTATAAGCAAAGATTTTGAAATTAATTTAGAAGAGTTTTTAAATAATTATAGTAGTACAAAAATTACTAAAACATCATTTTTCTTATCTGCCTTTACTTTTTTATTATGTAAATATAATGCTACTAAGAGCATTATTTCAAATATGGTTTATCATGGAAGGACTGAAGAGGTAAGAGATACTTATGGTATGTTTATAGAAACTATGCCATTTGTATTTGCATATGAAAATGATAATGCTATAGTTGATATTTTACATAAAAATACAGATTTAATAAGAGACATTAGAAGTAAAAATGCAGTTTCATTTACAGATTTAGCAAATAAATATGGTATAGGAAATGAAATTAATTTTGCTTATCAAGATACTGTGACTGACTTTAATTTGATGAAAGATAAAGGACTTAAAACAAAAAGAATATATGATTCTAATCATATAGAAGAAAGTAAGATAATATTAGAAATTTTGAAAAACAATGAGAATAGTTACAAAGTTCATTTACTTTATAGATCAGACTATTATTCAAAAGAGTTGATGGATAGTTTTGTTAATGCGTATATAAAGATAACAAAAGAGTTTATAACAAAGAAATATTTTAAAGAAGTTGAAATTACAGATGATGGAGAATTGACAAAACTTGATAGTTTCTTTGGACCAACACTTAAGTATGATGAAAATGAAACAATAGTTTCATTGATTAATAGAAGTATTATTAGCGGCAAAAATAATGTGGCAGTTGTGGGAAGAAATAAAAGTTTGACTTATGATGAGTTAAGGGTAGAGTCAAATAAGTTTGCTAATTTTTTGATTGAATCTGGAATAAAAAAGGGTGATGTTGTAGCTATATTAATTGATAGAGATGAGATGACAGCTATATTACCATTTGCTGCTTTAAAAATAGGTGCGACTTATATGCCAATTGACCCAGCATATCCTGATGAAAGAGTAAATTTTATGCTTAAAGATAGTGAAAGCAAAGTATTATTTACTCTTTCAAAATATAAAGCAAAGATTACCAATGAATATAAAGGTCAAATTGTATGTATTGATGATGAAAAATATAAAGGTCAAATTACAAATGATAAAGATGTAAATATTAATGTAGAAGCAAATGATAGATTTATAATTTTATATACAAGTGGTACTACAGGCACTCCAAAGGGTGTTGAACTTTTGCATAGAAACATAGTCGCTACTGTAATGTATATAAATAATATGAGAAGAACAAAGGAAAAGTTTTATGGAAACATTCGTGTAGCAGCTTATGCGAGTTTCGGTTTTGATGCAAATATGTATGATATGTATCCACCACTCACATCAGGAGGTACATTATACATAATACCAGATGAGATAAGACTGGATTTATATGCTATAAGAGAGTTTTATAATAAAAATAAAATTACACATGGTTTTATGACTACTCAAGTGGCAAGACAGTTTATAGAACTGGGTGGATTAGATACACTGGTGGAATTTGGAACAGGTGGAGAAAAACTTGCAAGTGTTACGCCACCAAAGTATAAATTATTGAATTTATATGGACCAACTGAATGTACTATATTTTCAACTTCATTTGAAGTAAATAAAGTTATGAAAGATATTCCTATCGGTCATGCAACGGATAACAATCATTTGTATATAATTGATGAATTAAACCACAGACTTCCTGTTGGTGCGAGTGGAGAATTAGTAATAACAGGTCCTCAAGTGGCAAAAGGTTATTTAAATAGACCTGATAAAACAAATGAAGTATTTGTTAATAATCCATTTTCAAATCAAAAACCTTTTGATAGAGCATATAAGACTGGAGATGTAGTTAGATTTTTATCTGATGGTAATATACAGTATGTCGGTAGACGAGATATGCAGGTGAAAGTAAGAGGCTTTAGGATAGAACTTTCAGAAGTTGAAGAAGTTATAAGAAGATACAAAGATGTAAAAGATGTGACAGTTGTGGCATATGATGATGCTGCTGGAATGAAATATTTAGTGGCATATGTGGTTTCAGATGTAAAGATAGATTCTAAGAAATTAAATAATTTTATTCTCAATGAAAAACCTGCATATATGGTGCCAAGTATTACAATGCAGATTGATAGTATACCACTTAC
>CADCOW010000016.1 GCA_902803205.1 uncultured Eubacteriales bacterium
ATTTTGTTATTAACTTTTTTATTTCTAAAGATTATTAACATAAAAAAATAGGATTTTGCTACCTGCTAACAATGATCCTATTTTTTTTGACTTTGTCTACACTTTGAAATGCCCATCCGAGATGGGCATTGATAAAAATATCTATATACTATTCAAAATTTAATACCTAACTCAATAGGTTATTATTGAAACACTAAACTTATCTCTATATAAATATTTGTAATAATATAATTTAATATGCACCTACAATTTTAGTTAGTTCTTTCTCTGACATGCCAAGTCTCTTAGCAGCATCTTTCATATTTATGAGTCCTTCTTTAACCATACTAATAAATGCCTCTATCTTTCCTTCTTTTTTGCCCTCTGCTTTTCCAGTAGCATATCTTTCATTACCATACATATAAGTAGCTGTTTCTTGACTATATATACTTGTCATAATGTTGTAGACCTCCATCTTATATTTTTCAAATAAGTGCTGATAATTTTAAATTATAAATTAATATTTTTTTGTAAAAGCATTCTAAAATCTTCAAGTTTATCAATATCTTTTTGCTCCTCTCCACCTTTAAACCATGTTATATGCCAAGTATTTCCTGATAATAACGGCAAATAGAATATATATCCCGTTAACTTTGATGCAACTTTATAACACTTTTTTAACTGTTCTATCTTTTTTAAATACTCTTCATTATCAAATGTTGCTGGCTTATTCATAGCATTATTAATACTTTTTACTTCAAAAATATGAATATTATTATAACTATCTTTCATAATAAAATCCGGATAGCTAAAGTGTCTGCCATTCAAATAATATTCAAACTTAATCTCTGAATTTAACAAAAAATTTTTACCCCACAAATACTCATAGTCTTCAAGTAAATCATTTGCAGATTTTACTATCCTTTCATTTGTGTTAGTATTTAAATTATATGTTGATAAATCTCTTAAAATATCAGCCCATTGTTTTTCAGCTTCACTATCAAAATAAAACTTTCTATTATCATCAATATTTTTCCACACCCAATTTGATATATTAAGATCATTACCTTTTACTCTTACATAACTAGAATTCTTTGGTAATGATACAAAAATATCTTTTCCATTTTCATCAGTTGATATTTCCATATTGTTTTCATAATCATATTCATAATCATTATAAGATTTTGATATTACATCAATATTATCATTAAAAATAAACCAATTATTATAATTATCTGTATATGAACGGCATAATTCATTTATATCATTATTGTGCTTTCTTAACTTTTTATAATAATCAAATATACTCTCATAATGAATCTTGTAGCTATCATTTTTTATCATTTTACTTACATCAAAATTCTGTTTTTTAGCTACCGATTTTAATCTTGTCGTTTTAATTAGAATTTCATCAACAATTTTTTACTATCTTTTAATGCCACTTGACTAGTATTGTCTTCATCTTTAAAATCAGCCCATACATAAGCCCTCATAACTAATTCCTGACTTTTATTATCAAGTTTCTCAAAATCAATTAATTTTGGATTTCTTCTCACTCTGCCAATTACCTGCTCATCTAATTGTTCACTTTTTGTATCCCTTATTTGATATAACATGCATGCTCTTGGTATGTCCCCCCTTCTGAGATAGTCATTTTGAAAATTATAATATGAGTAGTCGAAGTAATAGATTTTGCATAATCTCTCCATTTATCAATTGAATAATTTTTCTTTGCAATTCTATCATTTGTTCTACTATTTTTAGTATCACCCTTACCTGCAATATACATCCAATTCAAATTCGTTCTTTTTTCAATAATTCTAATTATATCGCTAATTTCTTTTTCACCTTTTTCTTTATTTGAAATTTGAATAATAAGGCAAGAATTAATCCCAAGTTTATTATCGTTATACTCCGATGCAATTTCCTGATATTTATCTAAAGCAACATTTAAATCATCGTAATCATTACCTTTTATTACTTTTTTTACTAATTTGGCTTGAATTGCTTCTTCATTGGTAATTTCAACATTTGGTATTTGATTCTTTTTCAAACTTGGTGTCGCAGAAAAATTAAATGTTTTTGCAAAATATTTTGTATTAAAATCTTCTAAACGATTAATATCTTGATGACATTCATCTTTTATCCAATATATTCTTTTCCCTTTTCCAGTTAATGCAACATTGTTCTCTATTTTTAGCCCTGAAGTCATTTCCTTAAACCAATTCTCTAATGCCCCTGTTTTAATTAATAAAGTTGCATTGCTTTTAGTTTTTCTATCTCCTTTACTTTTTTTATCTTTTTTTAATAATCCGCTTTGCAACACATACACATTATGATTATTTTCTATATGTATTCCACCTTCTCCATCTGATTTTGGCTCTATTAAATAAGGATTAATATTTGTAAAGAAACCACTATTAGTATATTCTTTAAATTTGTCATAGTTTTGTTTTGCTAAATTTCCTTTTGATAATGTTGAAACTAAAAATATCACATCTTTTTCTTCTTCTAAAACCTCATTCATAAATTTAGCCATCATAAAAGTTTTTCCTGAGCCAGTAGGTGCTTTAAATACAACATCCAATATTTTATTTTGTCTATTGATAACTAGTAATTCATTAACTGCTCTATTTTGTAAATCAATAGCCTCTTGTAACATTATTTTTCTCCCTTCATATCTTTCTTGTTCTTTTCAACCATTTTAACATGGTCACTATCATTATCAATTTCATTTTGTGTATGTTCAAAGTTTTCACACACCCATTTGATTTTGTCATTAACATTTTTAAATTTTTCTTAACCATATAAAGTTTCATCTATAACTTCAAATGGGCTCTGTCCTTCTTTTCTTTCATAATTATTTACTTCTGCAATATCATATACTTCAAGAGAGCCACCATATGGTTCATATTTCTTAAGCCAGTCAAAATTTGTTTTTCCATTTAATGTCATTCCAGTCATAACCCTTCTTAATCTTTCTGCAGTGATTTCACTTAATTTATGAGGTCTTTTTAATTCATCACAAAGTTTAATTTGGTTTTTAATAGTTTCTCTTGATTTTGAATCTTTTGCAAATTCTAATTACTTATCTAAATCTTCGGATAACTGTACTAAAACATATTTTCTATTACCACCATCTTCATCATTTAACTCTAATACAGCTTGACCTGTAGTCCCTGAGCCTGCAAAAAAAATCTAGTATTATCGCTTCTTTGTCACAATTATATAATAAATAATTTAATATACTTATAGGTTTAGGATTGTCAAATACTCTTTTTTCTCCAAATATTTTTTTAACATGCTATTCCCTTCAGATTGATCTGAATTTATTGTTGACCTTTTATGCTCATATTCTGCTTCATATAAATATTTTTTTTGACTTATGCCAAATGTTTCATCTTTTCCAAATACTACTCTTCCAGCATTTATTCGTTCATCCATTGTTTCTTTTGACCAAGACCAACCTTTTGGTGGAGTTGCAACTGGTTTCTTTGTAATTGGATGCAATACATCATAATAATTTCCATTATCTGCAGTAATAGGTAAAAGCCTATATATCTTCCAATCATTATCAATACAATTATAATTGCTAATACCTTTTAAATGCTTGTTTTCTTTATAATACTTTTTTAATATTGTTTCACTTTCTTGTATTGTTTTCCCCTCACTTCGAGCTTTTAAAACAAGTTCATTTACTTGATCAAAATCGGATTTTTTTGCCATAAACATCATACTGCTTTCGATTGTTTCCTTTTTATTTTTCGAATAAAATAATATATATTCATGCCGTGTTAGGGTCATATCAGATAAACTTCCACCTGAATTTTTAACCCAAATGAAATCTTCTATAAAATTATATTCTCCAAACACTTCATCAAATAAACATTTCACATATGCCTGATTTCTATCATCAATACTACAGAATATTACCCCATCCTCCTTCAAAAGTTCTCTTGCCAAAACCAATCTATTATATAGCATAGATAATAAATTATCTCTCGTGATTGCATTGTCATAATTGGTTTTTGCAAATTCGCCCATGCTGTCTTTGCCATATGGTGGATCAATATATATTACATCAATTTTACCTCTATACTGTATAAGAAGATTTTGCAATGCATCATAATTGTCACCAATTATTAGAGTATTTGTTGGTTTGCCATCATTACATTTAAAACTTAATTCATCATTTCTCTTGAAATATTTTATCTTATTGCTTAATTTTTCCAATCTTTTATCAAAATGGAAACCCGTTCTTCTATAAGTTGTTCCTAGTGAAGCAATACTTATTGCTTCATTTAAGTCTTCAGCATTGTTAATAAGCTTTATTATCAAATCGGCATTACTTTTTTCTATTATTCCATCTTCCAGTCTACTTTTAATATCAGCAACTAAGCTTTCTTTTGTCTCATTACAAATTTTTGTACTCATAATTTTCCTCCCAGAATTATAAGCGACAATTTATTCAAAATAAAAAGTCGCAGCAGAGCTACGACTGAAAATTGCGAGCTCTGCTGCGAAGCTAGTTTACACCTCATAGGAATATAAACAAAAGGTCGCATTTTTACCATAATAAAAATGCGACCTATGAGGTTTCCGTTGGAGCATAATAACCCCAGTGAAATATTAATTTTAAACTAACTTCGCAACTATAATTATACTATAAACCACAAAATTTTGCAAAAAAAAATTGAGGCTTTCGCCTCAAGATATATTTGTTTTTAATTAGTTCTCTTTATCAAATACTACTCTCTTCCTCATCAAACTTTTTTAACATCTGGTCAAAATCCATTTTACTATATGCTACTTTTACAACCTTCACAATATTTTCTTCATCAAATACATAATAAAATATTGTATAGTTATTTGCAAAAACCATTCTTAATCCTCTTGATTTCCATGGTTCATTTGGATATTGCATTCCTCTCTTTGGAACATTTGTTAAACTTTTAATCTTTTCTTCTATAGCATCAATTGTATTATCTGCATTTTCATATGAACTAAAAGAATTTACAATATATTCATAAATTGTTTGCATATCAATATCAGCACTTGGCATGATTCTTATTTCATAATCATTAAGCATTTACTTTATTCCTTTTCTTAAAGTTTTTAAAATAAGTATTTGCTTCAATACCTTCTTCTTTAAGTGCTTCTTGATATCTTCTCTCCATATCTGAATCAAATTCATCTTTAGTCATCGAATCTAAATTTATTTGCTTTGG
>CADCOW010000017.1 GCA_902803205.1 uncultured Eubacteriales bacterium
ATGGATGTTTTATTTTGCTTTTTAGAATTGATGTGTAATAGAAGGGGAAAATTAATAACTGTGAATTGTTGAGCAGACACTAATTATATGATAGTAGCTATAAATAGATTATTGAGGGAGGTATATTATGTTACTCACAAAAGAAAATTTTAAATATCAAAAAGAATATGCTTATGATGGAAATGATAAATATCCAAGATATATTTTAAGAGGAAAAAAAATAAGTAAAGAACTTGCAGAAAAAATTATTGTAACTGAGACAGAGAAAAGTTTTTTAGAATCAAATCAAAAACTACTAAATTGTGACTTGGATAGCATAAAAAAACCACTTAGCATTAGTGAGACAATAGAATATGAGGAAAGACAAAAAGAAATATATGGTGAGGAAAATCTAATTGAGGGTGATTCAGATAACAATCAAGATTTTGAAAATTGGTTTACTAACCAATCTTTTATAACAAATACACCTATAACACGTTTTGTAGATGCCAAAGGTTTTGTTGGTGATAATTTCAATACCACTAAGTATCCAGATCCATATGAATTTTTAGTAGAACATCTTGAATATGCAAATAGATATCCTTTTTTATCATATGTAATTATTTATGCTGACTATGATATGAGTTCTTATGAAAATAGATTAGTAAATGATTTGTATCCACCGTTTTTTGATGATATAGAACAAAAGTTTGAAGCATTTACTTATGCTTTGCATGTGCATAATGGAGGAGTTGAAGTTGTAAATAAAAAAGAGGCAATAAAACTTTATAAAAAGTATCAAAAAGAGTATTCTAATAATTTAATATTTAGTAGAAAGGACTATGATGAATATATTAAAAATACTTTTACTTATGATTATATTCCGCTTATACTTAAAAATTGGGAGATAAATGATAAAATAAAAAAAGAAATAGGAGATGCATATAAAGTTACTGATAAGAAAAATGGGATTGTGAACTGGATGAAATGGCACAAGAAAGATCTTACTGATAAAATGTATATGGAATATAAAGATATGAGTAAGGAGTTAGAAAAAATTTGTACTGGTAAAAAAACAAAATTAGAAATAGATGAAAATGTATATAATGAATTAAAAGATTATTTTGCAATTGTTTTTAAGTATCATGAAAGAATGAACAAAGTTAAAGATTTGGAAAAACAATTAAAGCCTTTGCTTAAAAGAGCCGATTATGATATGTTGAGAGATGTAGTTTATGTATATAAATATAATAGGAAAAGTATAGAATTAGAATTTAAAAATGAAAAAAAGAAGCAAAAAAATAAATGTAGTATTCCATTGTTTGAACAACGTTATTTTACGAGATTAAAAATGTATGAAGAATTAGAGCATATAAGGAATGGAGAAAGTACAAAACTCAAGTATAGTAAAGTAGTAATAAATAAATTAAAACAATACTTAAATAATATACTTGATGAAGATGGTAATGAAAAAGAGAGAAAAGAATTAGATATAATTTGGAGAATGGAGCGAGATTTACAACTCAAGATAGATTCAAAAACTTATAAACTTATTACAGATACAATTTTATATACAAAAAACTCAAATTATGACTTAGAGAAGGAATATAAAATTTATTGTGATGGTAGAGAAATCTCTATTTCATTTATGAAAGATATTAAAAATGCAGTAAAAAATAAAGATTATGAACTTAAAACGATTGATGAAAAAGCCTATATTAAAAAGTATAAAAAAATAGAAAAAGAATATAAAACTTTAGTTGATACATGTTTATATTATTATTAGTACTCGTAAAAATAATAATTATGTGATAAAATATTAAAAACATAAGAAATGTTTTTGTGAGATGCTATAAAGGAGATTATAAAAATATGAAAGAGAAGAAAGAAGTGAGCGAGTCTATAAAGTTTCTTAAAACTATAATAAGTGATGAACCCCAAAAAACTGAATCTAAAGAAAAGAGTAGAGAGAATAAGTTACAATCATATTTAGAAAACTGGAAAGAAAACAAGACACTTATATTGACAGATAATGTACAAAATGCAAATAAACTTATAGAAAGAGATGCTTTTGATGGAAATATGATTATAAATGTAGATATAAAAAGACCAGTTGACATAGCTCTTGATATAATAAGATTTAATTCGGCGCAAGATGGAGACTTGGCATCCATATCATTAATTAAAAATAATTATGGAGCAAATTTAATTGAGAGTATATTAAGGAAGATAGGTAAATGGACATTTTGTCCAGAGGAATCAATTTGTAGAAAAACTTTGATTGAGATACTAAATAGTATCAATTTACTTAGATTAAACCCAAATGATAAATTTAAAGATAGTGCAAAAGGTACAGATTATATAGCAAAAAAGAATAGTGAACTTGAAAAATTATGTGAAGAATATGAAAAAGAATTAAAAGATAGAAAACTATATGATGAAGCAAGTGCATATATTGAAGCAACAAACATAATTAACAATAACAAAATTGATATATGTAACATAATTGGTAAAGATACAATAATTAAAACTATGTTTTTTGAAGATGATAGACCAATTTTACAAGATGAATTTATTGAAAAACTATTTAAAGATAATAAAGTAGAAAGTATAAATGTTGATGAAATTACTCAAGGTGGAAATTGTTATTTTGTATTTAAAAAATGTTATGGAATATTTACCGAAGTTTATGAAGTCTTAAAAGATATAGAGGCGAAAAAAATAAAATTTGGTAATGTAGCACTATTATATACTGATGAAATTTATGTAAAATATATTAAAATGTTGTTTGCAGAAAATGATATAAATGTAAATGTATTATCAGGTTATAGTGCTTTATTCAATGATTATTTAAAACTAATTATTGATATATTAAAATTTGCAAAAAATGATTTTCTATATAAAGATTTAAAGAAAGTCGTATTTAATCGTTTGATAAAAGACAGTGTAGATTATGATGAGAAAATTAAAGAAGGTGAAAAAGACAATGAAGAAGATAATACTGGAGGTGAAAATGATAAAGAGTTAGAGGATGATAAAAGAGAAAAGATAAAAAAATACAATAATGAGCATTTAAAAATAGCATATATATCAAATATAGAAAAATTGTCGTTTTATTTAAAACAATATGAGAAGTTTGTAATAGAAAAAAAAGAGGAGTTTAATTATTTTACTGTGTTTTTAACTGATTTGATAGAAGTATTTAAGACAGAAATAAATAGTAAAAATATCAATGTAATGCAATTATATATTAAGTTACTTAACTTCTCAGATAAATGGACAACTAATAGAGATAAAGAAAAGAATATTATAAAAGTAAAATTAAAAGAATTAACTAAGAATATAGAATTATATGGAGAAGTAAATGAATTTAATAAAGCATTAGACATTCTTATAGAAGAATTAAGTATTATAAGCTTTAGTGATGAAGAAAAAGATGATGAGATAATAGCCACTAAGTTTACTGGATATAAAATTATTAATCGTAAAAATATCTATACTATGGGTCTTGCGGCTAAATATAATGTAAATGGTACAGAATCACCTATATTACTTGATGAAGAAAGAAGAAAATATTATGACTATGATAATGAAAAACCAAAAGGTCATAGTGTGCAGTTAAAAAGCCTATCTCCAATAAAAAATGCTGATGATTTATTAAAGACAATTAAAGCATTTAGAGATGCAAAAGTTCATATTAGTGCACCATTTTATGATATATTAGACAACATTGACCTTGCAGAGTCTCCTCTTTATGCAAATTTATTGCAAGAATTTGGTAACGGTAAAGATGAAAGAATTGAAAAATATCCTAATATAATTGATAGAAAATATACATTTGACAATGATAGTTGGTTTAAGGAGCAAAAAATCAAGGAAAGCTCATAAAAAATACTCAATAAGTATTTTTTAAAACAAAGGGTTAGTAAGAACAAAATAGAAAGGGTAAGTGGTTTAAAATATGTCAAATAATGTAAAAAAAGAAAATGAATTATTTTTTAGCAAGTCTTCTTTTGATATGCTTATAAAATGCCCATTGCAATATCATTATAGTAAAGATGAGCATCTAAGTGAAGAGCAATATCAATTAAAAGATAAATCTGAATGGTTGGAGAGTAATGAAAAGGGTACATTTGCACATTTGATATTGCAAAAATATGTCGATGCATATTTAAAAGGGAAAAAGAATAATGAAATAGGTAGTTTTGATAATGAAAGTTTTGAAAAAATATTTGATGAATGTGTAAAAGAATTTGAAAAGAATTATCCTATATATAGTATGGGAGAGGCTAAAAAATTTCAAACTGAATGTAAAAAAAGTTTAAAACAATATCTTGAAGAGTTGCATGAAGAGTTGAAAAGTAAGGATAACAAGTGGATAATTGCTGAAACAGAGTTAAATGTAGAAGATTGTAAACATAGTATCAATATAGATAATTTTACTTTTGAAGTTAATTATAAAGGCATTATAGATAGGATAGATGTTTGTGAGGAAAATGGGGAAAAAATAGTTAGAATTATAGATTATAAGACTGGTAGCAAGGATAATTTTGCTAAATATGCTAATGCAGAAAATACAAGTCAACATCATATCTATAAGTTGCTGGCAGAGAAAAATGGTTATGAAGTAGAAGAATTTGATTATGTTTTTATATTTGATGATGATAAAAAAGGAGTAGAGAAGACTTTAAGAATAGAAAAAAATGAATTTGAAGATCCGATATCTGGGTCTAGTTATCCGCGAAAAATTAGTGCGAATCCTAATGATAAAATTGTGCCAAGCAGTATTACACCAAGTAAAATTATTTATAATGTTTTTAAAAAAAGAGATTATATGCTTGATAAGTTGGATGAAATAAAAAAAGAAGAAGATAGATGTATATTTTGTAATTATAAAAATATTTGTATAAAGAGAATGATATAATATGGGTAGCAATAATATAAAGGAGCAAATTATGACTGAAGATAAAAAAAGAGAAGATATTATGAACAATATAGAAACTTCTATGTTTGTAGAAGCTGGTGCTGGAGCGGGGAAAACTACACTCTTATTAGAAAGAATTTTAAATCAATTAAAATCTGGCATAAACCCAGAAGCAATAGTTGCTATTACCTTTACTAAAAAAGCAGCTGAAGAGATGAGAACAAGAATGTTTACTGCATTAAATAAATCATTTACAGAAGAAAAAGATGATACTAAAAAAAGTAATATTCATAATGCGATTGTTAATTATGAAAAAATTCAAATTTCTACCATTCATAGTTTTTGTTACAAACTTCTTATGGAACAAGCCTTAAATGCGAAACTTAGAATGGATTTATCCATGCTTGAAAATGATGATGAAAGAAACAATAAAATGGAGTTTTTTAATAATAAGTGGAGAAGTATTGATTATAAAAGTATCATCAAGATTTATGAATTAAAAGTAAATAAACTAAAAGATATGTCTTTTTCAGTTTTTTCTATCCTTACCGACTTGCCAGAAGAGATAAATGTTGTTAAAGATGATATATTATTAGAATCAGGAATTAAAAAATATCCTAAAAAAGATAAGGATAAAAAAATCATTAATGACTCAAGAGACAATGCAAAAGAGGTATTGTATCCTGAAAGAGAAGCATTTATAGCGAATTATTTAATTGATTTTATAGAACCATTTGCTAAAGAGTATAGAGAGATTAAAGATAGTCATTATATATCAAATAATTTATTACTTATAAAAGTAAGAGACTTGTTGAATGGCAAAGAAGAGTATAGTAAGAATGCATTAAAATATTTTAGAAAGAAATATAAATATTTTTATGTTGATGAGTTTCAAGATACAGATAGAGTTCAAGTTGATTTGATATATAGTCTTGCAAAAGATGAAAAAGGAAAATTGAGAGAAGGCTCATTATTTATAGTGGGAGATCCAAAACAATCAATCTATAGATTTAGAGGTGCTGATGTGCCACTTTATCTTAAGGTTAAGAAAGAATTTGAAAATATGGAAAAAGAAGGAGAAAAAGTTAAAGTATATACATTAAATTATAATTATAGATCTAATAAGGATATAGTTGACTTTGTAAATGAAAACAATGTAAGTATATTTGAAAATTATGGTGAGATGGAATCAAAAAGTAGTGCTAATATTTTTTATAAAAATAATAGCAATGATATTGCTTTAAAAGGTGTTTATCATATAGGACATCCTGACAAAGTCCCAAAGAATGGTAGCAACTGGTTATATAAGAAAGAATATGAAGAAAAAGATTTACCCAGACTTATTAAAACTTTGGTTGATAATAATTTTAAAATCTATGATAGAAAAAAAGAAAAACTAAAGGAGGTAGAGTATAGAGATTTTTTAATACTTTGTAGAAGTACAAAAGATATGGATAAATATATGAAAGTTCTTATGGAAAATGATATACCAGTAAACATATCATCAAAAATAAATATAAGTGACAATAAGATATTATTTCGAATTAGAAATATATATAGGTATATTGCATATCCTTATGGTGATAAGTTAGCAACAGAAGGAATATCACAAGTATTTGCAAAAGGCTTAGTTAATGATACTAATAAAGATGACTTAAAAGAGAAGATGAAAAAGTTTTTTGAAAAAGTAAAATCAATGGATGCATATACTGCACTTACATATATTGCACATAATTTAGACTTATATATTTATAATCAAGATGAATTAGATGCAAGTAAGCTAAAAAGAATTCAAACACAAATAACTCAAATGTTAGAAACTGTCATAAATCAATATGATAATAATAAAATGGAAGTTTATGATGGAATATGCAAGTTTATAGATAATGGATATGAAAGAGAATTATCACAAGAGTATGAGAATAATGCTGTTCGTTTTATGAATGTACATAAGGCTAAAGGTCTTGAGGGGAATATTGTAATTATATGTAAAAGAAGCGATCAAAGACCTTACTATAATAAAGCTAATAAACCAGTTTATTTTAATTATGATACATACCATGAAAATAATGAATATTATATAAGTGCCAGTAGACTAAATAACTATAAAAATGAGTATCTTGCTTCGTACGCAAATAATAATGACATTATAAAAAAAGTTGAAACAGAAGAAATTGCTGAATATGATCGTCTTGCATATGTAGCAGTAACCCGTGCTGAAGAAGTGTTAATTGTTATGAATGTATTGACTGATAAGCAAGAACTATTAAATAAATATATTGATAGTATAAAAATGAAAGAGAACTTACTTGATATAGAGTGTGAAAATGGGAAAATGACAATTGGAGATTATATAAAAGATGATAGCAAATTTGTACCACAATCAAATTCTACCGAATCATCAGAATGGGAAAAGAATGAATTTGAATTAGAAAAAGATAATAGTCAAAAAGAAAAAATATATAATAAGATTTCACCAAGCTTACTTGCAAAAGAAGATAAGGTTATTTATACTGAAAATAGTGAAGAAGATGGAAATGTGATTAATAGTATGAGTATTGAACAAGATAATGATAATGAAGATAGTGAAATCACAATTGGCAAAGACAATATTGAAATAAAAGGTGCTGTGTATGGAACAATTATGCATAGAGTATTTGAATTGATTGTCAACTCATATATAATTAATAAAAAAATGCTGGATGCTAAAAGCAAAGAAATTGAGACTATTATAAATCTTGCAATAATAGAGTCCTATGATACTATATCTAAGTTTAAAATGTTTGAAAGCAAAGAACAAAAAATTGATGATTATATTGGGAAATTAAAAGATGTATTAAAAGAAGATATTGAAAAGTTTATTAAATCTGATTTGATGACAAAAACGATACCAAATGCTAAACAAATATTTACTGAATTGTCATTTGAATATGTGGATGAAGAAAATGGAATTTACAATAACAAAAACTTTAATAAAGAATTAAAAAGTCTTGTAAATGGTAGGGCAGACTTAGTGATTATTAACAAAGATGACTCTGTGTTGATAGTTGATTATAAATCAAATATCAATAAAAATGTAGATAAAGAGAAATTTAAGGCTCATTTAGATAATGAGTATAAAGCACAATTAGATTTTTACAAAAGAGTTTTGAATAAAGTGTATCAAAAAGATGAGAGTAAGATAGAAACACAAATTTACAATATGTTTATTTAATGTGTTCTTTTTGAATCAATAGTTAAATTTCTTAGAAAAGTTTTAGCATTATCATCAAGTTCATATGGAAGTAGTCGATAACTCCAATTCATTGAAGAAACAGTAGATGGTATATTCATACGACCAATACTGCCAGTGCCTAAA
>CADCOW010000018.1 GCA_902803205.1 uncultured Eubacteriales bacterium
AAAATTCTTATATTAAAAGCTATGATAAATTATATAAAGAATATAACACCATAATTAACAACTGTTTTAGGTATTAGTACTCGCAAAATATATATTCATATGATAAAATAGTTAAGTGCTAGTTAAATGTGATTTCTCAAGTTAATAGAGATAGAAGAAACAAAAAGAGAAAAATATAATATAAGGAGCTGACTTATGTGGACTCAAACGATAAGTATTTATGGTAAAAATGTAGGGACTAAGAGTAATCAAAAATTACTTATTACAATACTTAATAATGATTTTTTAGGATGGATTACTATGAAAATGATAAGATAATACTAACCAATAACGAAAATACAAGTATAGATTGTAATGAGTTTATTGTGAAGTTATCAAAGGAATTTGAAAATGATACTATATGTATTAATGACAGATTTATTCATAATCAAAGTCAAATAGACGATAATGAAATAAAAGAAGACAATTTTGATTTTTATAGAAATGGTGAAAAGATTGCTAGATTAAACTATAAATATAAAAAAGCAGAAGTACTCTATGAATTAGACTCGGATGGCTGTCCTTGGAATTGGTATCAAGTGTACTTCAAAAAGCCAAAAGCAAAATTTTACGACGATAAAAAATCAATTGATGAGAAAAAATTTTTTAGTCTATTTAGTAACGAAGACTTAAAAACATTTGATGAAATATTTTCAAATTTGAAAGCCGCAGATAATGAAGTGACATCTCTTTGGTACTACATTGATAATGATGAAATGAATATACAAATGATGAAGGCTTATGAGAATAAACTTTTGTCATTATCTGGCAAACTTGTAAATGAGGTAAATAAAAAACATAAGAAAAAGAACAAATATGATGAAATACTTTATAATTCAAATGGCGAGACAACTAAAGAGCTTAGCATTAAAGATAGACATAAAATCTTAGGGCTTATATGTCAATGTATTGATGCAGTGAGCCTTTATGAAAATGAGTATGATGACTGGGATGATTATGATAAATATGATACAAGTGAATATGTAGAATTTGATACATTTTTTAGAAAGTTTAATCCCATATATAGTAAAATGATTGAAGAGGATCTTGATTTCAAGAGTTGCAAAGAATTATTAAAAGTAATGATATCATATGCTAAAAACAATTCTTATAGAGTTATTGAATTAGTCTTATTGGAAAAACAATATGTTCTTAATAATTTTTTTGAGATTTTGAAGAATGATACATCAATTAATAAATTCTTTAAAGGCACTAACGATAATGATGCGATAAAAAAACTCAAGAGAATAGAAGCTTGTCACAGATTTTTTAAACCTACTTTTGTAGGAACTATTTTAAGAAAAGATTTGCAAAATATAAATTATGAATTAATTTCATTTTGTGGAAATCCTGACGGCACGCCTACACCTTATGATGATGTGTATGTGTGCATAGATAAAAAAGATGTGGATGCTATAAAAGGATTTATTAATAAATCTTTGAAAGAAGTTGAATACATGGGTCCAAAAGATCAAAACATTTCCCTCTATACTATAGACTATCAAGAAAACGAAGATTTTTATGATGAGATATACAGTGAAGACAATCCACTTTATGACTAAAAAAATATATTATTAGCAAAGGAGAAAAGAAGTATGCCAAAAATGATTAAGTGTCCTAAGTGTCAAACGGAATTTGAGATTGATGAGAATTATTATCTTGACATTGTTCAACAGGTGAAGAATGAGGAATTTGAGAAAGAGCTTGCGAGTAGACTTAAAGAGGTAAAAGCCACAAATGAACTTGCAATAAAAAATAGGGAACAGGAACTTGTTAATAAGTATAATCAAGAGCTTGCTGAATTAAGAAATGAAAAAGAAGCAGAGATTATAAGATTAAATGGTGACTTAAAGAATAAGGATATAGAACTAGAGCAGGCGAGAGATTATAAGGCAAGACTTTCTACAAAAGGTGTAGGAGAAGATTTAGAAAAATACTGCGCAAATGAATTTGAAAAAGTTCGGTCAATGGGATTTCCAAATGCGGAGTTTGGAAAAGATAATGACTCTAGCTCAGGAACTAAAGGGGATTTCATTTTCAGAGATTTTGATGCAAGTGGAGACAGTAAAGTTGAGTTTGTATCTATAATGTTCGAAATGAAAAATGAAGTTGAAACCACAGAGAATAAACATAAGAATGAAGACTTCTTCAAAAAACTTGACAAGGATAGGAATGAAAAAGGTTGCGAGTATGCTGTCTTAGTTTCTGTGCTTGAAGCTGACAATGAATATTATAATACTGGAATTGTAGATGTGTCACACATTTACCCAAAGATGTATGTTATAAGACCACAATTTTTCTTGCCTATGATTACGCTCATTAGAAATGCAGCTCAAAAGACTATTTCTTACAAAAATGAATTAGCAAAATATGAAAATGAGCATATAGATATAAAGGCACTTAGTGATTACATATTAGAAACAAAAGCGGATTTTGGTGAGAAAGTAAAAAAAATCTCATGATAAGTTTAATAGTGCGATTGATGATATTGATAAAACAATTAAAAAGTTGCAAGACATAAGAGATGAGTTAACAAAGTCAGGCGAGTATCTTACAAAGGCAAATAACCTTTTGGTTGACTTAGAACTTACAAAGGTTGCAAAAAAGAATCCAACATTAAAGAGTATGATGATAGAGCAAGGCATAGCAACTGAAGATGACTTTAAGAGAAAAAAGTCTAAAAAGGAAGGTGAATAATAAAAAATAGAGGGTCTTACCCTCTATTTGAATGCACGGTTAGATTTTTAAGAAATGTTTTAGCATTTTCATCGAGTTCATATGGAAGTAGTCGATAACTCCAATTCATTGAAGAAACAGTAGATGGTATATTCATACGACCAATACTGCCAGTGCCTAAA
>CADCOW010000019.1 GCA_902803205.1 uncultured Eubacteriales bacterium
ATTTTTCCAAGTAACCTTAGGGTCCTCAACTCCATGCCATGCACCTTTACTAAGTATTGGATAAGATGTAAAAATTGCTGTGCCATCTTCCATAAGTTTTATTAGTCTCCATGGAATAGGTTCAAGTTGAAGACCATTTGTGTCATTTTGTGGATAGGTACCAAACCAAAAAGTATCATTGCCATCTCCAAATATTTCCATTTCCGAAACTGTGGCAAGCGACAAATTTAACTTCGTATCAATTACTTTATCTATTATTTTAGAAACCGTTGCTTTATCATCAAGTAAACTTTCTACTATTGATTCTTCTACTATTTGCATAGCTTCGCTCGAAGTTCCAACCTCTACATCTTCACTCACCCATACACTATCACTTGTTTCTTCTATAGTTGTTGTCTCTTCTGTCGTTGTTGTTTCTTCATGGCTCGCTGAGCTCGCCCCTACGGTTGTTTCATCAGTTGTGTCATCAGTAGTGTCATTTGGGCGGATGATATCCGCCCCTACGGTTGTTTCATCGCTTGCCCCTACGGTTGTTTCATCGCTTGCCCCTACGGTTATTTCATCAGTTATGTCATCAGTAATGTCATTTGGGAGGATGATATCCTCCCCTACAGTTGTTTCATCGGTAGTGTCGTTTGGGGAAATGATATCCTCCCCTACAATTGCTTCTTCGCTTGCCCCTACTGTTGTCTCGTCCTCTTCTGGTTCTTCTGCATAATCAAAAGCTACTTCATTTTCTTCTTCATCTTCAATTACTTCAGAAAATGTTGATTCCTTTGATTCATCTAAATTAACTTTCTCATTATCATTTTTTTCTACATAAACAGTAGTTGTCTCTCTTTCACTATCATAAGAAACATTATTTACACCATCTGCAAATGTAAAAATAGAATTAGATGTAAGCACCATACTAACTATAAGTATTGTGGCTACCACCTTTTTTAAACTTTTCATTACCCTCTCCTTAAAATATGAAAAAATATTACAATTCTTCATTTAATTATTGTATTAATGCACCATTTGAATCAAAGTTATATGTTGTGCCATTTATATTTATTGTCCCTACCACTGATTTGCCATAATTAGTATCCGTAGGATTCTCATTAAAATAGTACAATTTTCCATTGTCATTATATCAGCCAGTCTGCATAAGCCCAGTAGAGTCAAAATGATATAAGCCTATTCCATCTTTCCACTCAAGTCTAAACCAATCTCCTGCTATAAAATTACTATTCACAGTGTCCCCAACTATAAAATACCAATTATTTGTACCTTGAAGTTTTAACCATTTACCAAAACCTGCATTACCATTGATATCATATACATTATTGTCTGTTCTTCCTACATTTTCTGCATTTGATAATAAACTTACTGCAAGAATAGGATTAGTTAGCATTTTATTATTTGGTATATTATTATTTGTATTTAAGTTAAAATTATATAATGGATTTTTTGTCAAATCTCCCCTAGGTCCTTTTGTAGGGTCACTTGCTCCACCACCACCTCCACCACTACTACTATTTCCACCTCCACCACTTGGCACATCTGATTTTTTTACATTTATATTATATGTTAATTGTCTTCCAGCAAAAGTTATCACTACACTTTTCATATTTGCCGTAAGTCCCTTTGTAAGGTCTACTGAAAATTGTACAAAATCACTAAGTTCTTTTTTGTATTCTACATACTTAACTGTCTCATCTTCAAATACTAATTTTAAAACAAGCCCTGAAACATCTAATTTTTCTCCAACTAAATAATTTACTTTAGCATTATCGGTTACTACTTCAACCTTATCTATCTTTTTAAACTCTGGTGGCAAAATACCTTTATTGCCTTCTACATATATTGTCATATTCTCGCTTGGCATCTCTAAGCCATCTTCTGCTTCTACAAGTTCTTTATCATCTTTTATATATAAAAATTTTTTTACTTCAAAATCTTCTATAACTGCTGTATGATCTATCGCTGAAAAATTTGGTAGATGATTATCTGCCCCTCTATTAACTAATGTTTCATCATAATTTTTAAAATATTCTGTGAGGTCTGTACCAAAAAACTTATCTACATATTTTATAGTGTACTCTCTTTCTCCATATACTACAGCCCATATAGCATCTTCTTTTCCAAGTCCCCAATTTACTTCCCATTCTTGCTCTAAGTCAGTAATAGTATAATCAGGATTCTCTGGGTTATAATTATCTTTAATAGTATTTAAAGCCCTATCATAATAGTCGTTAATATCTTCGCCATCATTTTTATGTACATACTTTGTAGGGATAGAATAAAATCCTTTGACAACTTTCCCTTGTGGTATATTCTCATTTATAGGATTTAAAACTACTGACATAAATGAATCATAACCAGCAAAATTAGGTAAAATTGCTATATTTTTTGCATCAAGGTTTCCTTCACAATAATAAACATAAAACCTTGGTCTATCAACAACTAAAATAGTTCTACCCCATATTGCATAAAGTGTAAGTAATCTATCTGTAAAAAAACTTGGGTCTGTTAAATATGCTCCTAAATCATAATGAGTACCTGTTCCATCTGGGCTTGTATTCCATTCTTTAACACGCATAATGCTTCCATCTGTGCAAGAAAGATTGTCACTTTCACGATAGTCAATTACTATTCCCTTTGAAATGTCATCAGTTGTATCATCAGTAAGCCACTCACAGTTTAGTACAAATCCTTCTGGCAAATTTTCAACATAATGTATAGTATATGTTGTATCTGAACCATCACCATATAATTCATTATTAGAATTATGAGCAGTCAATTCATTTTTAGTCTCAACTTTATCTACTTCGCTAACTTCAGTTTCGTCAACTTCTGTATTTTCAGCTTTTGTTTCTTCAGTTGTCATTTCTTCAGTTATTGCTTCTTCAGTTGTCGTTTCTTCAGTTGTCATCTCTTCAGTTGTCGTTTCTTCAGTTGTCATCTCTTCAGTTGTCGTTTCTTCAGTTGTCATCTCTTCAGTTGTCATCTCTTCAGTTGTCATCTCTTCGGCTGTCGTTTCAACACTTTCATTATTTTCATCCACTACTAAAGTTTCATCATTTTCTGGTTCTTCTTCAAAGGCAGTAGTTGTCTCAGTATTACTATTATCCGCAACATTATTTACACCATTTGAAAATGTAAAAAATGCCTGAGATGTAAGTGTCATACTAACTATAAGTATTATGGTTACTGCATTTTTAAAACTCTTCATAAGCCTCTCCTTAAAATATGTTTTATATACCCTTTGTAATTATTTTACTTAACCCATTTACCTTCTGAATCTACTATAAATCCATCTGGTGTTATCGTATTTACAAGCATAACCCCATCACTATTAAAATAATACCAATAGCCCTGTACATTTCTCCAGCCATAAATCATCTTACCTACATCATTGCTTCTTGCGTCTTCAAAGAAATACCATTTGCCATCATTAGTTTTTACCCATCCTGTAAGCATCTTACCATTTGCATCAAAGCAATACACATCATTCACAGTTGTAATTATTTCATTACCATTAATTATAGTAGTCCTATTTTGCTTTATAGCATAGAAAGAATTTTTAGCCTCAACTACTCCTAATCCTTCTATATTAACATTTAATTTCCAAGAATCATTTATTGGGTCATATATCCACTTTGCATCTTTTGATTCTACATTAGTCATATTTGTCGCTACTGCATCAAGTTTTGTGATACTTGCGTTATAACTAATTGGACCTACTCCACTGCCTCCACCTCCACCGTTCGTGGAACCACCATCTGATGGTGGTACTGGTGGAATAATTTTTTTGTTTACAACCACATCAATTTCTTTTGTTCCACCAAACTCTTTCGTAGTTAATCTTAGTTTTGTATTTCCTTCTTTCAAACCATATAAAGAATTTCCTTCACTTTTTGCAATCTGCCCATCAGCTACTGAATATAAAATAGTAGGATTTTTGTATCTCTCATTTGGTTCATATGTAGTATTAAGTGTGATTTTATCACCTACTCTAATAACTATTTTATCCTCTTTACCATTTACCTTAAAGTTATATGGGCTTCTCACATTGATAGTAGCTATTTCATAGTCAGATAATTTTTTCCCTTCATCATTTTTTACACACACTACCAAATCTTTTATGCCATTTTTTGAATCTGATAAAATATCTTTATTAAGTGGAATACTAAATTGCATCTGTCCGTTTAAAGGTAAATCTATATAATCACTTATGGCAACTGGCTCATCCCAATTATCCTGATCTATTACATATATTCTTTCATTGCCAAGTGTATCAATGTCACCAGAATTATTAAGTATTCCTTTTAATACAAATTCATCTCCTTCTTGCGAAACTTTAAGATTGCCATTATAATCATTATTTATCTCATTACTATTTTGAAGTACAAAATTAAAGCGCTCTTCTGCATCAAATATATTTATTTCTGACTCTACTCCACTGTCACCACCATTTCTCTCTATAATATTTAATTTTATTTTAACTTTATCTATATGGTGTCGCTGCTCTTCAGTTAACGTAAAATATATTTCAGGAGTACTATAAGATGTACCATCAGCTATTGTATTTCCTCCTATTATTGTTTCATTACCTGATAACACATATTCATCTGATCCACCACTAAGTACAGTAAGGATAGTATCATCATAAGTTATATTTCCAGTATAATCAAAACCTTTTGCAGTATATAATCCAGTGTTATTGATTCTTGATACAAGTTTATATCTTATAGAGCCATCAGTATTTACTCTATCCACATTTACATCAACTTTACTAATCGTAAGAGAACTCTTAGGTGCATATGTTATTGCTTCAAGATTGCTATTTGTTATTTCATAAGAGTCATCATTACTTTTTAAATTATACTGATTATTTACAAGTAATAATTTATTTCCTATATCAGCCACCGTTGGCAAATCATTCAACTTTCCATTATTGGTAAATCTTACAGGGTTTGACCAAGATTGGACTTTTTCTCCATCAGAATTTTCTGACTCAATAAGTCCAGCAACATATAAATCTTGTTTAAAATCTAAATCATCAATATTATCTACATCAATATTTTGATTTGAATTTTGTTGCCAAGCTACATATATATTATTGTCTTCATCTATAAATGGAGCAATGTTATTTATCTTATCACTAAGTATAAGTTTATCAGTAGTCATAATATTTATTTCGCCAGAAGTAATCTCATTACTTTCGTGGTGTTCATCATAAGCTTTTCCTATCAGTTGATTTAACTCAAGCATCTTTATCATACTTTCATTTTGAACCCAGAATAGATAAGTACCTTTGTCATTTTGTACTATCTTTGGCATCAAATCTGAAACATCATTATGTGTAAGTCTTATAGTCTTTGCTTCTGACTCTGTCGCAGCATGAAGTTTTAAATATATTTCTGTATCTTCTTTTGTATTTATATCTCCATCACTTTCTACAACATAACTTACAATATCATACAATTTATTTTTATCTGCATGAGCATCAGCAAATGCAGCAAATCTATTATTTATATCTACATTACTACTTGCAGGAACATCTATTACAGGTAGCACTATGCTTCTTACCAAATTAATTTCATTTTGTATGCTTGATGTATCAAATATTTTTGCATTAGAAACTACATAATCTCTTATACTTGGATTGTTGATTACAGGTGTATCTCCACCTATATTTATAGAAAGGTCTTTAAATCTTTGTCCTCTCCAAGTATTTATAAACTCTTCTCTTTCATCATCAGTTGTCGCATTTGCTATCTCATAGTCATAATAATAATCTCTAAGCCAGCGTTTTCCAAGACCATCTTTAGCATCACCATAAAGCATATACATTAAATATGCTCCATTTACTTCTGTCTGAACTTCATTTAATAAATCATCTGCATTCTCAATATCAGCAACATTTTGTTTCTTTAAATAATATAAATAAATTCTATCATTCATTTTGTCGTATGTTGCATTTGGATAATAATCGTATGCTGTATCAGTAGTCATTCTTTCTATATTTTCAAAACTACCTGTCGCTTTATCAAAAAATACTGTATAAACTTCCATATTTGATAGTAACTCTTTTTTAGCTACATCATTTGATACTTCATTTGGTCTTGAAACCCAAAATAAAAGTATCTTATCGTTGCAATCACATAAGTTTGGTGAAAAGTCTGCAGTATTGTTACCTTCCCATATATTTTGTGGAGAAGACCAAGTATTTAAAGTTGCATCATAAATCATATATTTAAGTGCTGTCCTATCAAGATCTCCCCTACTACTTTCATCATCAAGATATACAAGCAATACTTTATCATCAGCGAATTTCATAAGTTTTGGTTCAGACCTATCATATGAATCACTTATAAGAGTTCTTGAACCTTCTTCTTCATAAGTTCCGCCAAACAAATTCTTATTAATATCAGAACTATTTGCCACAAACTTTGAATTGCCACCAAATCTTGGAGCAATCTCCAATTCTTTATCAAAACTATCATAAGTTACTGAATCATCACTTGAATTATAATTTATTGGTTGAACATTTTTTATATCTTCAAAATATCCAAGGTCATAAGGTTTCTTCCAATGATATACTGGTATAGGTATTTTCAAAAATACTGCCTCTACCCAGAATGTAATATTTCCTGTAACAGAAAATCCCACTGGTCTCACATTTTTATATACCTGTTTTATAAACGGGTTATATATAAACATCATAACTAAATTTATTCCGCCCCTAATACCAACTGTTCCGGCTATACCTACTCCTGCATATGCTGTCGTTATCATATTTGCTCTAAACAAATATTCAAAACGAGTATTATCTATTATCTTATCTATAAGAGACTGTGTTGGATCATCTAATTCAACATCTGTACTTTCTTTTACTGCTGCACCAAACTCACCAACAAGTGTAAGGTTTACTTCTCCACCTATATAACATGGCACTGCATATACTAAGAAATAAAATGTATATCTTAAATCAAGCACTCCACCAAGGTATCCACCACCACCTGAAAATTTATATCTACTTTTTATAATAGATGATGGATCAGATACCAATACAAACTCAAAATATACACCTATTATTGGTGTTATACTCCAGGTAGGGATTCCAAGTGTCATAGTCCCAAGACGATGTGTGCCAGATTCCTTAATCAAATCTGTCATATCAGACATACCTTCTGCAACATTACTACTATCAATAGCATATCCAACATCACTTACCATATTGCCATTGCCATCATATCTATTGCCTTTACCTTGTAATCTCTTACCCAAATAAAGGCGAACTCTATCTCCATCAACCACTGTTCTAAATGCCATTCCTTGTGCATTTATAAAAGTTGATAAATATCCGATTATAGGTAATGAATAATTAGAACCATTGGCATTTCCATTTTCATCACCATTAGCACTAACTGATGTCTCATCTTCTAAGAAATTAATATTTACTATATAAGGTTCTTTTTCAGCTTCTTCTATAAATGGTATAATAGTTGATATAGATTGGTAAGTAGTTTCATTGAATATAGGTATATCTTCTCTTGTATCACCACCTATATCTATACCTTTTCCATCTCCTATCTTTCTATCTGTCACAATTCTCACATAAAGTTTATCACCACTCATATATTCTGCATAATGACCTCGTTCAAATGTATAAGCAGCAGTGAAAAGTGTCTTATCTGCATTTGATCTTGTTGCTTCTATAACTTTCTTAATTGAATGGCTTTTAGCATCCATTACAATAAACTCTACTCTTTTTACATTTTCAGAAGCAGTCCTTTCAACTCCATCTGCATCTATATATGTATATGTATAATCACTTCCATCTTCTTTTTTAGTTACAACTGAAGCCTCAAGTATGCTTGGTTTGTCATTTATATATACTGCTGAAAGTAATGATTGTGCCATATTAAGTGATTTAACGCCAGTTATATGTGGATGTATAGTATTCATATTGCTTATAATTACTTCTTCAGTCTCTATCTCATATACATCTTTTGTTATAGTCTTTGTACCTGTCTCATAATCAACAACATAAGTTCGTTTAGTTTTTTTATCTTGATTTAAAGTAACAGATATATATTTATCAGTTCCATTACTTACTATTTTTAATATATTATAATAACCTTTCTTACCCTTAGCAGGTATAGTAGCAAATACTCCTTTAGTATCTGTATATGCAAAATGTGTATCATCAACAAGGACTCCTACAAAAGGTGCCTCTTGCCAATATTTATCTACAACTTTACCACCAATAGGTACCTCTTCATAATAAGCAGTTCCTACAATAGAATATTCTATGTCATCTCCTTTTTCTGCAGTCAAATATATAACATTGTCATCTGGAGTGTCTTTGCCAAGGAAATAATATTCGTTTTGAATATACTTTACTTGTTCCTTATTTATTTCATACCAAACTGGTACATTTTCTTCATCTTTACATCTTGCTTTTATATCAAAGTATTTACCACAAACTTTTGAGCCATTTGTTTCTATATAATAATCTACATAATCATTTGTTTCATATTTTGTATTTTTAAATAAACCATAAGTATCATCAAAAAGACTAATTTTATCTTTCTTTACACGAACTATAACCATATTATTTTTTTGTGACACCAAAGGTTCTATCCTTATTTCTGAATATTCTGAATCAAGTGGGAAATAATCACTGTCATCAGTTGGTCTTCTTATAGTTATCCACTCTGGAGAATAAGGCTGTACTCTATATACATTTAAGCCATCACATCTAAATAAATCTTGGTATTCTTTTGATATAGTTGCATTGAAATGCAAAACATCACCTATTCTATAAGTATAATTATTTGTATCAGTAGTACTACTATCAGGATTTTTATTCCATATTTTTACATCTACTCTTTTATCTTTAACTATCTTTATCTCTGCTGGCTTAGTATCAAGTTCAGCATATAAATAAAACTCTCCATTCTTTCCACTTCCACTTGGTCTATCTATTCTTTTTATCAAATCCCAGTTATTATTTATTAAGTCTGTATCTATCTTAAATGAAATTGTAGTCGCATTTACATCTGTATTTCTTGCTATCTCTCTCTTTACCGAGCCATCTTCACTAACCATATAAAGTGTCTTTATATAAAATGGATTATTTTGAGCATAGTCAAGTTTTACTGTAATTGTTTTTCCTGACCAACCAACAGCAGTTCTATCAGATTTTGCACCATCTATAGATAACCTTGCATAGTCAACCCATTTATGGTCTCTCGTAAGTTCCCCTCTATTATTTACAAGTGCAGGGACATCCGTCAAAATCATATTTATCTTAAACATTCTTAGAATCGGTCTTATAGCTTCAATATCAATAGTTGGGCTATGTCTCCACATACCATCATATCTATTGATATTAAACCAAAGATAAGTAAATGCAGGATAATTAAAAAAGAAATTATCTTTTCTTGTATCCCAATTTCTTCTATTTTTATCATAGAGTTTATTCCATTCATCTGCATTTCCATTCTTCTCTTTTATAGTAATATCCGCATTATCATTTTCAACTGACCACTCTATCTGCATACCACTTACATCATATCTCATCTTGCCATCTTCCATCGCATTGACGCCCCATTTAAATGTAGCAGTCTCACCACTTACAGAGTGATTTTCAATATACATATGCATTCCTTTTCCATCATTTTTAAAATAATGTTCTGAATGCTTATTAGCTTTTTTAGATGTAAAATCATATACATCTTTTTCAATATTAAGTGCCTCACCTGTAATCACAGAATCTAAATCATAATCTTCTCCACCAGCACCAAATAAATTAGAATTATTATTTAAAACATTTGATTGTATAGAACTTTTTTTATCTTGCTTATTTAAATTATTGCCTTCACTACCAAATAATTGTTCACTACTATTTTTACTTTTAATTTTATTTAATTTCTCATTTGCATATTTAAAACTTTTATCACTAAGTCTTATTTTACATATTGCAGTCGCATTTTCACCAATAAGTGCACCTTTTGCCTCTTGAAGTTTTAATTTAAATGTAGAATTTGCTTTTATATAATCTGATGTTATAGGTATTTTTACATTTCTCTTATTTATACCAAATCCAAATAAAAGTTCAGCATGAACCTTAGAATAATCTCTTCCAGAAATAGCAGTAATATCTTCTGTATCTATCATGCAAGTTGCAATATCTGAAACAGAGCCACTTCTCTCTATATCAACACTTATATAGCCATCATGTGGTGTATATTCTGCTTTAGTAAAGTTTATATATGAAGGCTCTTCTTCCTCATCATCACTAATAAGTAGAGTAAGACTTGAATACATACCTGCTATTTGACTTCCATCTACACCAGATAAATTAAATCCTACTTGTCTATCACCTCTATATTTTTTATCATTATTTATACTTAACTCTATTAACTTTTCTTCTTGTCCCTCTTTAAATTCAAGTATCACATAAGCTGATTTTAATTCTTCTTCTATGGCTTCTATACTATTTTGCATGTACGCAGAATCTTCAAGAGAATTTTTACTTGGCAAAATACTACTTGCTTTTCTATCTGGTTTTATAATTTTTTTATCATCGTAAAGACCAGTTGCAATTTTAAAACCATCAGCCATTGACATAGTTGATTTTTTTATTTCAAACTGAACTTCCTCATTTCCATATAATACTAAAGATTCTGTAGCAACATTCTTTTTTTCACTAACAGTTGTTAAATCTAATAATTCTTTATCTTCCTTCTCTATATTTGTAGCAGTTGCAACTACATTATTATCAATATTAGTTATAGTATCTGATGATTTTTCAATAGTTGCATTTTCTTCTTTATCTATATTTTCTATAGAAGCTATAGTTGTAGTTTCATCATCAGTTGCAATTAAAGTAGTTTCACTCTCTTTTTTATTTTCATCTTTTATTTGAGTGGCTATAGTAGTTTCATTTTCATCTTTAACTTCAGTTGAAATGGTAGTAGTCTCTGTAATAGTTTCTGTAGTAGTTTCTGTAGTGATTTCTGTAGTGATTTCTGTAGTAGTTTCTGTAATAGTTTCTGTTTCTGCTTCATTTTCTATTTGAGTTGTTGTCGTAGTTTCATCTTGTATTACAACTTCTGCTTTCTCATTTTCATCATTAGTTTCAGTTTCAATAGTAGTAGTTTCACTTTCATCCTCAGTTTTAGTTGTTGTAGTAGTTTCATTTTCATCTTCTATCTTATTTGCTAAAGTTGTTTCATCTTTAGTTTCTACTTGAGTTGTACTTTCAACATCATTAGTATCTTTAGCATTACTTGATTTTATTTCATCATCAGTATTTGTAAAAGCACTAACCGTTTCTTCACTTAAATCACTTGATAGTGAAGTTTCAGTTTCTGTATTATCAGTAAATAAACTACCATCAATTATTGCATCAGAATAATTGTATTCTTCATAGTCAGTATTATTTAAAAGTTCATTTAAGGACTTTGACACTAATTTATTTTTTACATTCTCAGAAAAGAAAGCTTTATCAATGACCTTTATGCTATAGTCTCTATCATATTTGCCAGTTATATCAACCATAGTAAGTCTTACTTTTTCTTCTTTTAGTTCTTCACCTTTTCTTTTAACTTTGAAAACATATTTATTATTTTCATCTCCTTCAGTAGTTGTAAGCGAAGCATATGGCATATAAAACATATCA
>CADCOW010000020.1 GCA_902803205.1 uncultured Eubacteriales bacterium
TAATTCCATTTTGTAACCTCGTATTATTGTTCTTTTAACTTAGATATCATCATCGTCTTCATCATCCCAGCCACTCACAATATGCAAATCTCCTGTTTCCATGTCCATTGCCATTCCACCACCCATACTGTGCATCATGTGACCATCAGAATCAAATCGTGTATCACCGCTTCCAAATATTAAATCTCCATCATTTAAATCAAATGCCATAATGAAACCTCCTCTAATATGCTCTTTGCTCTATTTTTGTAATTTCAATTAATGGAAGTGTTATTTCTTTATCAGCAGTAGAAGTATAAGTATACAAACCTCGTGAAATTCCATAAATTGTAATCATATCATCTTGAATAACTCTATAAGCAGGTACATTTTTATCATAATATCCATAAATTATATCTTCATACCAATATTCAGTTTTTCCGATAAGATTTTTTTGATTTAATCCTTTATACAAATCATCAAGTATTTCATCATATGCTGATGTACTCATTTTTGTAGACATTCTAATTTGCACTTCATTCTTATCTTCAAGTACTTGTAGCACTTTGCCATAAAATTTAACTTTCTGACCTTTAAATTCATCAGGCATTCTTTCCAGTTGAAAAAAAGTAATTCCCGTATCATACCCTTTCTTTTCTTCAGCTTCTGCTTTGATACTTTCTTCAATTGCCTTTGATTCTTCAACTGCCTTAATATAAGCCTTTTGCTGTTCAGCTTGATATTTTCTCACTTCAAGTTCTGACTTTGCCAAGCCATCGTATTCTTGCATTACTTGTTGGTACTCACTATACTCAGATTCAACTTCAGCAAGTCGTGCTCTCAAACTTTCATTTTCTTCTTTCAAAGATGAAGAACAAGAAGTCATGATAACCATTACTAATAGTAATAAAGTTATTCTCTTCATAGCCACCTCCTATCATAATACATTTTATAAACTTCATTTACCGTTTCAATATACACTACATATGACGGATGATTATAATCCTGTTCAGATAAATAATAGTTTTTCTTATCAAGATACCAGTCTCTAAAATCATTCCACCCATTTGCTTTTTTTATGGCATCAACCTTTCTATAAATCTCATCAAAGTTTATGCCCTGATTCCAATACCACCTATCAGTTGCATAACTTCCATGTTTTTCATGTATAAGTCTGTACCAGTGGTTATATTCAATTTTTATGATTGCGACATCTATACTAAATACCACATTTTTATATGCTGGTACAAACTTAATTGTTAAAGCAGATGTAGAATCAGAACAGTCTCTTAAGTCTTTACTTCTTAAAACTTCATTTAACTGCTCCCTAATGTATTCTTTAATATCAGACTCGTTATATCTTTCTTTCATTTTAAGTATCACAAAATTAAAGTCTACATCAGGTGGTTGATTACCATTTTGTGTTATTAAATTTTTAGCACCACTACCAACTAACTCAAAATCAACATCTAAATACTCTTGATTGTTAATTTTCATTTTTAGTCGATTCATGATGTCGGAGCCTTCAGATATCATTATTTTTTTTAGCTCCTTGTCTTGCACATATGTAAACATATTATGCCTCCTGCTGCCCACAACCTTCCATTTAACATCATGGTTAAATCGTATCATTGTATCATAAATCTAATATTTGTCAATCGCAAATTTAGTCGCCTCTATGATACTTTGCTACAACTTTCTCAATAATACCTTTCAAAGTATAGTATTTTTGTGTATGCTCTGGCACATCATTTGGTGTATAAAGTTTTTCAACTATATCTTCCGCTACATTTTTTACCTTTGGTATTACATCAACAGTTTTTTGACTCGTAGTATCTATAACATCTGTTACAACATCTTTACTCAAAGCACTTTTGCTTAATGATTTAACAACATCACTTAATTTACTTACTGAATCACTATTGACTACTTTTTTACCAAAAACAGCAGTAGCAATAATCCCAGCCCCTACAGCAATCTTTCCTTTATTATCAACTATAAGTTTACCTACCGATTTTAATATAGTTTTAGCATTTGAATCTTTTATTGGCGGCAGACTATGTTTTTCTTTTTTACTTATCTTGCCGTTCTCATATTCGCTATTTTCACTGTTGTTTTTTGATATAACAATTGGGTCACTAAGATTAATAATTGGATTCGGTTCATATTTATCATTATATATTAATGTTTTTTTCGTTTTGTAATCATAATAGCCTTTTGTAGAATTTTGGAAATTGCCATTATGTGCTGATTTATGTTCAGTTCTTGTAAGAAATTGTATATTGTCAGCATCCCCTTGATATTCAGGATATGCTTCAACACTTAATTTATGATGCCCTTCTAATGCTTTATTATTATCATCATAAGCAACACCAAAGTCGATTATGCTTTGCTGTTGTTCTCGTGTCCAATTTCTGCTTCCTTTTCCTTCAAGAATCAGTTTTTTTTCATTTTCCCAAGCTTCACGGATGGCTCTATTAGCTTTAGAGGTTCTATTTGACATATCTAACCCTCCAAGCCCAAAATATTCTTATAGTCATTTAAAAACTTAAAGAAGTCATCGTAAACCTCGTCATCTTCTATCTTATTTGCTTCTTGGTTATAAATAGCAACTTGTTCAGTATCCTTTTTAAATAAAATTGGGTCTCCTGTTGCTAATGCACCAATTACAACATAAGTATCATCAGGTCTATCTTCACTACTAACATCTATTTGAGGCTTTTGAAATACACCATAAAATTGAATGCCTGCAGGTAAGCAAATATGACCGCCATCAGAATATAACAACCATTCTATATACTTTTGTGGTAACTTAACTTTATTCTTTTTCTCAAAAGACTCTATCTGCTCTTTAGTTGCAGGTTCATTTAATTTGCATTTTCCGAATTTACTTACTAACTTTTCTAAGTTCATAATTACTTATCTCCTTTATATAAATTCACCATCATCATACACATTCTGCCTTAAATACTCATCGTGTAGCTCATCCGATAATATTGCTGGAGCATCATAATTCAGTGAGTATGTTTTTATTTTCTCAACCATCAGTGCATCAAATAATACTGTAATAAAACACTTCTTTGTATGCTCATCAGTGGCTTCTTCCACCACATCTCGCATTTGACCATATTCCTTTAACTGCTCATCAGGAGTCACAAACAAAGCTCTATCCTTTGTTACTTCGTTTAATAGCCCATAATAAAATGCCTGCCAATCATCTGACCTATTTTCTAAAATTGAGCAATAAAGTTCTACATTTGCTCCACATCAGGCTGGCTCATAAAGTTTTCATAGTGTTCTTCAATTCTCATAATTGCTCTCAAATTATATCAATTAAATAGCTCTTTTAATTTCCTTTTCACTTTTCTTGATTCAATAACCAATTGCACAACCATAACAGTATCAATTATTAATGTTATCGCTAATAGAATAAGGTATAATGGAACATTGAAAAAAACAAATTTCTCATTTTCATTTGTCGTAAACACAGAAACCATAAAAGCAAATACTGATATTAAACCAATTATTACAAATGAAAAACTTGGTTTTACTGTAACCCAAATAGTATTCAAGTTTTCGTTCTCTTTAATCTCTATTTCAATTGATGGAATGAATCCATTAGGACAATTTATATTTCTTTTCATTGCTATTGATTTATTCTGAATAGTACCAACAAAATATCTACCACTCTCAACTATATCATTTGAAGAGATTGCACTCTCGCAATCTTGCATATTAGTCTTTAAAATAGAGATAATCTCTTCTTTATTTTTATCCGTTTCTATTTTAAATATTTCAACCATTTCACCCATATTAATAATTATACCAAATTTTCAATTTTTTTGATACGAAA
>CADCOW010000021.1 GCA_902803205.1 uncultured Eubacteriales bacterium
AAACATAATTTGACATCCTGCGCCACAATAAGCACAAGTTGTCTGAACTTGTTTCAATGCCATTGAAGTGTCCTCCTAACTTAAAAAATTTTCATTTTTTTTATTTTTTCCTTTTCAATGGAGGAGAGGCAACGCCGTTTCCAACGTTACCCTAATCGGATTATCACCATAGTGCCCTTTAGGTAAATAATCTCGGAAAAAATATTTATATAACGAATGCCTTACATATATTTTAACAAATTCTTACATATTATTCAATATTTCAAGATATATAATCTTTGTTAAAGATATTTAATTAAAAATTTTTAAATTTTAGTAATATTATATACTTAAATTTATAATGAATATATATTAAAATGTGGCTTAATCGCCTAATATTAATCTTATCTTAAATATCTACTAATCTAAATATACCTGATCCCCTGTAGTAATTATACCTGCTACAGTAACTCTACAAAAAATAAAATTATTATGCATACTATCTTTACAAATAGAGCCATCTCTTTTACTTTTACTTGCTCCTATCTGCGTAATCATAAGTCTTGCATCTCCTATTGAAAAACTATCTCCAACTTTTAATGACTTAAAATCAATATTGGAAATGACAAGATTTTCACCAAATTTGCCATATTCATACTTTTCACCAGTTTTCTTTTCATGTTCTATAATTATTTTTTCTGGTAATATTGATACTTGTAAATCACCATCATCACAATGAACATCATTTGGTATTCCTGTTTTAATAAGGTCAGCCTGACCAATGCTATGTATCATTCCATCTTGTTTACTTTTAATACATACTGATTTTAATTCTCCATAGTTCATATTATTCCTTTCGGCATAAAGCCAATACAAAATATTTAAATGTATATCATAAATTATCTATATCTTTTCTACTAAAATCTGAGTATTTAACCATAGTTTTTACGATATTTGTTTTTGGATTTTCAATTAACAAATTTACGCTATTCCTTTCAATTTCCTTTCCTTTATCAATAACTATTGCATTTTTACACAAATAATATACTTCATTTATGCTGTGTGTAACAAAAATTGCTTTCTTATTAATCTCTTTTATTATACTTTTTAGTTCTTTTGCTATATTCCATCTTAAAAATGCGTCAAGTGCTGAAAAAGGTTCATCTAACAAAAGAAAATCTGGTTCATTGACTATTATTCTTGCAACCGCTACTCTTTGTTGTTGACCTCCTGATATTTCATTTGGCATCTTATTCTCAATAGATTTAATATTAAGTAATTCAATTATTTGTTTTACTTTATTTTCACTTTCAATTTTATTATATTTTTTATTTACAGATACCTGTATATTCTTTTTCACTGTCATTTGTGGGAACAATGCATAATTTTGGAAAAGATATCCTATCTTTCTATCTTGAGGTCTCAAATTTATTCTTTTATTACTATCAAATAATACTGTATTATTTAACATAATACAACCACTATCAGGTTTTTCTATACCAGCTATGCACTTTAAAGTCATAGATTTACCTGAGCCAGATGCTCCAATAAGCCCAAGTATCTCATCATCAGTTTCAAAATCAATATCTAATAATATATTATCTAATTGTTTTTTTATTTTAACTTTTAACATATTAAAATATTTTAAAAACTCATATATGATATGATATTATTTTATCTTTACTTTTCTTCTTTTTTCATTACTATTAATGAGTAAAAGAAATACTGCTGAAATAAGTATATTTATTAATACCCAAACACCTGCACCTACTTCATCATTTGTTCGCCAAAGTTGATAAACAGTTGTTGAAATAGTTGCTGTTTTCCCTGGTGTATAACCAGCAACCATAGATGTAGCTCCATATTCACCAAGAGCTCTTGCAAATGCAAGCACAATTCCTGCCATCATTGATTTTGCTGAGTACGGCATTCTTATATTCCAAAAAATATATATATTACTTAATCCTAAAGTTTTACCTGCATAAGCCAAATTTTCATCAAATGATTCAAATGCTCCTCTTGCAGTTCTATACATAAGTGGAAATGCAACTACTACAGAAGCAAATATTCCTGACCACCATGTCATAACCAGCCTTATTCCAAATAACTCATTTATTAGTGTTCCAAATGGTCTTCTTGGTCCTAAAAGCATAAGAAGCAAATAGCCTACAACAGTAGGAGGTAATACCAAAGGTAATGTTAAAATGACATCCAAAACTCCTTTGACAATACCAGGCAATTTAGCTATATAGTAAGCAGCAAAAATTCCAATAAAAAATATTAGGACAGTAGCAATTAATGCAATTCTAAGTGAATTATATAAAGGATATAAATCCATATTAACTTGCTTTAGTAAAGCCAACAGATTCAAAAACATTCATTGCTTCATCAGTTTTTAAGTAATCCAATAATTTCTTTGCCTCAGTTTCATTTTTTGTAATTTTTAAAACTGCTGCTGGATAAATAACTTGTCTACACATATCTTTTGTTGCTAAATCTACAACTTGAAGTTTTGCTGATGCAGCATCAGTTGCATAAATTATTCCTGCATCAACTGTCCCTTCTTTAACTTGGGTTGTTACTTCTTTTACATTTGAGCCATATGTAATTTTACCTTCTTTTTCAAGTTCTTCAACTGGTTTATTAAGATATTTCAATATTTCAAGTGTATATGCTCCAACAGGCACATCACTATTTCCAATAGCGAGAAGAGATAATTTATCAGTAGCTAAATCAGAAAATGTTTTAATATCTTTTGGATTGCCATCTGGGACAGCAAGTGCTACTTTATTTTCAAGAAGATTAATTCTTGTTCCTTGTAATACAAAATCATTTCCATCTGGATTATCATCACCTGTTTTAGTAGAATCTAAATTATTCATTTGTTTTTGAGCGGCTGATATAAATAAATCGCAATCTGCTCCAGCAACTATTTGTTTTAATAATGTCCCAGATGAATCAAAATTATATGTGATTTTTATATTAGGATTTTTACTCTCATATATATCTTTTATTTGATTCATAGTTTCAGTCATAGATGCTGCAGCAAAAACAATTAATTCTATTGGTTCTGATTTTACTTCAGCTGTTGTTTCATCAACTTTTGCCTCTGCCACTGGCTCAACTTTTTTACTACTACCACAAGCAAACACTGTAAATAATAAACAAATACATAAAATAAAACTAAATAACTTTTTCATTTTTTCCTCCACATTTAAGAATATTATTTAATATTCTTTTATAATTTTTTTTATAGTATTTTCTAATCTACACCTATCATTACTGATGAAGCTTTGATAACTGCATAAGCCTCTTTTCCAACTTCAAGACCAAGCTCTTTTATAGAAGTCATTGTTATAACTGAACTAATAACATTTCCACCACCAATATCAATTTTAACAGTTCCATTAACTGCCCCTTCTTTTACTTCTACAATTTTTCCTTTTAATTGATTTCTTGCACTTAATTTCATATTTTTTCTCCTTTTATATATTTTTTTTATTTAGTAACTTAACTAAAAATTTATTATTTTTACTTTTGGAAAGTATACATTGTAATTGCTAATTTCCAAATGAGCAATTAGGGAAAATACAAGTTTTACATTGTTTACAAAGACCACCATATCCAAGCTCAATAATCTCTTCTTTAGTCCATTTTAATTTAGCCAATATTTTAGGAAGCAAAACATCAAATATTGTCGTTGATGCATACATTACACAACCTGGAAGACCTATTATTGGCTTGTCATCATCAAAATATGAAAGCATCATCATAGCACCTGGTAAAAATGGTGCACCATAAGTTACTACTTTTGCACCACTTTCTATTATAGCACTTGGTGTCATATCATCTGGATCAACAGACATTCCACCTGTACAACATATAAGTTCTGCTCCTTTATCTTTTAAGTCTTTTATTGATTCAACAATTTTTTCTTTATTATCACCAGAATATATTTTGTCAATAAGATTTACTCCAAATTTTTTCAATTTATTTTCAACAACTGGAGAAAACTTATCTTCAATTATTTTATCTTGAACTTCTGAACCAGTAACAACAATACCAAATTTTTTTATTTTATATGGGTAAACTTTTATCAATGGTTCATTACCAACAGCAAGTTTTACATCATCTAACTTAGTTTTTTCTATGACAAGCGGGATTACTCTCATACCTGCTACTGATTCACCTTCTTCTATATTTCCATTCTTTATAGTTGATATAACTATATCATTATGCATATTTGCTTTTTTTAGTCTTTCTTTATCAATAGAAAGATAACCTTTAATTTTACTCTTAAGCATTATCTTTCCTTCTTTTACATCTGACATAGTTAAGTTTTCACTTATGCAAATATCACAAAGAACTTTAGCTGCATCATTTTCATGCAACATTTTTTCATCTAATTCATATACAAAAATATGCTTTTTACCCATAGAAAGTAAAACTGGAATATCATCCTTTACTATAACATGGCCTTTTCTAAATTTTGCATCTTTATATTCCCCCGGTATAATTTGAGTCATATCATGACATAAAACCATACCAATAGCATTTTCTACACTTACTTTTTTCATAAAGTCACTCAACTTTCAATAATAAATTAAAAACTTTATATAGATATACTATTAAACAAAAAAGACATTAAATAAATTATATCATTTAATGTCTTTTTGTAATTTAACTATTATAAATATTATACTTTATAATATATATTAATAATTAGCTTCGCAAAAATAGGGCAAGCATAAACATTACTATCTATACTCATTGGTTATTATAAGCACAAGGTTTATAATAACTCGCTAACATTAACGATAATATTAAATTTTTACTACTATATATTAAGACTCTGCCTTTGCTGGCCAGTAGTGCTCTATAAATGGAATTAATACAAATGCAACTACACCTGCTGTAAATCCTCCATTATAGAAGTTAAAGAAGTCATATTGAAGTGGTATAAGAGTAACTATTGCAAAGTGCATCATACCAGCAATAATTCCCCA
>CADCOW010000022.1 GCA_902803205.1 uncultured Eubacteriales bacterium
AATATATGGTACCTATACTACATATGTTGTTGTGGTATCGTGGTTATCATAAATGTGTAAATTTTGTTAATACTTATAAAATGATATAGTAAAATTAGAACAATAGTAATATGTGGATGGCTAAATCGGCGAATATAATAATTTAATAGGTGTGATTGCCCAATTATTATGCAACTATACAGAACGCATAAAAAATTTGCCGAACAACTAAAACTACTTAACAAACATTATTGAAACATAGAGTTGATATGAATAGCTAAAAAGATAAGATGGAAACACAAAAATAATAGCATAATAAAAACTAGACCAAGATAATTGTTAAATGAAGGGAAAGGTTCACATCGCTATTATTAAAAGCGAAGCAAATTAATAATGTTAACAATTGTATAAGTGTCATTTTAATTGTAAAGGAGATTAACTATGGCAAGAATGTTTTCGACAAATATAAAAGGGAAAGTTAGAAATTTTTCATTACCCAAAGATAAACCGTTAATTCCACTTTATGAGGCAATAGTAAATTCTATTAATGCTATTGATGAAAAAAGAAGGGATGAAAGTAATTATGATGGAATAATAAAAATAGAAGTGTTAAGAGAAAAGACATTATTTTCTGATGATGATGAAAACACTATTTCTGGTTTTACAAAAAAACAATATGAAGTCGAATCGGAAAATTATGAAAAAAATATAAGACCTCAGTTAAAATTGCGAGGGGAAAATAAAGATTATATGCAGTGGCAATTTGACACTACAAAATTGAAATTTAAAGATGACCATTTATTTGAGGAAAATGATGATATAAAGATAAGAGAGAATAGTTTTGTACAAATACTTGAAAAGCTTGAGAATTATAATTTGTCAGATACACAAGATGATGTGAAAGGTATAGCATTTGAACAGTTTCTTGGAACTACATTTAGAGGGGAACTTGGACAGTTTTTTACTCCAAGAACTATAGTTGATTTTATGACAGAAGTGTTAGATCCTCAAGAAGGGGAAGTGTGTTGCGATCCTACTTGTGGAAGTGGAGGTTTTTTAATTAAGATATTTGAATATGTAAGAGAGAAAATTGAAAATGATATAAAAAATCAAAAGAAAAAATTAAGAAAAGAAATAGAGAACAAAAGTGGTAATAAGGGGAACGAAAAACAGCAACTTAAACTAAATGAAGAAATAGAAGAAATGCAAAATGCTCTCAACAAGGAATTTGATACAGGCTTTGAGAATAGTAGAATGTTTAATTTATCAAGTAATTGCATATATGGGACAGATGCAAATCCTAGAATGGCTAGAACATCTAAGATGAATATGATAATGCATGGAGATGGACATGGTGGTGTTCATCACCACGATGGACTATTAAATGTAAACGGAATATTTGAAGAAAGGTTTGACGTTATACTTACTAATCCACCATTTGGCCAAAATGTAGATAAAAAACAGTTAATAACAGATGCTGATAAGTTTAACGATGAAGATTTAAAGAAGCAATACAAGAAAAAATATGGTGGTAATTATGAAAATGCATTAAGACAAGTGGATGATCATATAGGAAAGCCGCTATTGTCATTATATGATACAGGGAAAATGTCGACTCTTACTGAAGTATTATTTATGGAAAGATGTTTACGACTTTTGAAGAAAGGTGGTCGCATGGGAATGGTTTTGCCAGAAGGAGTTTTAAATAATAAGAATTTGCAACAAGTCCGTGAATATTTTGAAGGAAGAGCAAAATTAATACTTATATGTTCTATTCCGCAAGATGTTTTTATAGCAGCAGGTGCTACTGTGAAACCTTCACTTGTGTTTATGAAAAAGTTTACAGAGAAGGAAGAAAAAGAATAAAAAAAAATAGAAAATGATGCAAGAAGCCAAATACTTTTTAAATATAAAAAAGAGTTAGACAGTCTTGCAAATGAAAAAGAGAAACTGCTTGAAAGTAAAGATAAAAACACTAAGAGTAAACTTAAAGAAATAACTAAAAAACTTGATAATTTTGATTTAAGGATTGAAGAAGAAATCAAACCTATAATTAAACAAAAATTTGACTATGATATACCTATAGCAAAAGTTGATGATGCAGGTATAACGACAACTGGGGCAAAGTCAGAAGGGAATCAGTTACCATTGCTTGTCAAAGAGTATAGAGAATATTGTAGAAAGAATAAATTATGGAATGCAAGATTATTAAAATATGAATACATAAAGGATAATGATGGTTACAAAAGAATTAGTGATGATGAAGAGGTAGTACTTAATGGATAAACAATTATTAAAAACAATTAGATTTGAAGAAATATTACAATGGGATGTAAAACAATTTTATATTACAAAAATCTCATCGAAGTTTAGAATTGATAAATTAGGAAACCATATTATTCATGAGACAAAGAAATATCAATTATCAAATGAGCCAGATAAAGATTTTAATATACTTGGTGTTTCTAATAAAGAAGGAATGTATGATACTTATACTTTAAAGGGGAGAGAAATAAAACAAAAATATCATAAAGTAGAAGATGATTGGCTTGTATATAATCCATACAGAATTAATGTTGGATCAATAGGTCTAAAAACAAAAGATTTAAAAGGTGAATATATTAGCCCTGCATATGTAGTGTTTAGTTGTAAAAAAACAGTTTTGCCTGAATATATATTCTTTTTAATAAAAACAGATACCTTTAATAAGTTAATAAATGATTCTACAACAGGAACTGTCAGACAGACTTTACATTTTGAAAAAATTGCAGAAATAAATATTCCAGTGCCAACAATTAATGAACAGAAAGAAATTCTGAAGGAATACAATGATACTTTGAAAGAGATAGAAAAGTTGAAGGAAAAGCTTCTCATAATAGAAAGAAAGAAAGATACTTATTTACTTGAACCTACTTTTATTAATAAAAATAATAGAATTTTAAATTTTGTAAAGTATAATAATATAATTCAATGGGATATAAAAAGATATTTTGATATAGGATATAAAAGTAGGTTTAATCTTGTCCCTCTTAGCGAAGTATTATATGAGCCAAAAATAGAATGGGTAAATATTGAAAACAATAGAGAATATGATTTGTTGGGTGTACATGCTTATGGTAAAGGTTGTTATATTTATAATACAGTAAAAGGATCAGAACTAACAATGAAAAGATATCAAAAGAGTGTTGTTAATAGTTTGTTTTGGTGCAAAGTAAGAACAGTAAGAGGGCAATTTGGTATAGTATATGATAAATTTGCAAACACATATGCTTCTACGAATATGAAGTATATGTCAATAAAAACAAGTATTATAAGGCCCGAGTTTTTAGAGTTCTTATTTCATAAGAATGAATTAGTGAAGTATATGGATACACTTGCGACAGGAACAAATAGTCGACATTTTAATCCAAGTGTATTATATGATATAAAGATACCATTACCAACATTACAAGAGCAAGATGATTTTTTAAAAGATTATAATGAATGTAAAAATTTGCTGTTAAAAAAACAAAAATTAATTAGTTATATTATTCATAATATTGAGAGTAAACTTTTTGTATAAAAGAATAGATTAAATAATAGTTTATTATTACTAAGTGTTTAACAAAATTAGTAACTGATGATAATTGTTATAATGCTTTAAATAAAGGATATTAAAAAAGATAGGAGTTTTTATCACAAATTTAGAAAGAATGTATGAGATTATTAAAATTAAAGGTAAAAGGTTATAAGAATTTAAAGAACATAGAAATAGATTTTTCAAATACAGATGGAAAAATATTGTTAGTTGGTAAAAATGGTTCTGGAAAGAGTAATTTAATAGAGGTATTAAGTGCAATTTTTTCATCTGTGTATAATATTACAAAAAATAATGCAAAAAATAATGTTAATTAATTTGAATATGATTTAGAATATAAAATCAGAAGAAACGACGAAATTTCGAGTTTGATAAATGCATTAGAAGTCAAAGTTAGAATAACAAATAGTAATAATAAGATTGAAGTATATTATTCTGAGATTGGAAGCGATAATAAAACAAATTATAAAAAGATAGATAGCAAAAGTATTATCTATCTTTTGCCTGACCATGTTATTGCTGTGTATAGTGGGGAGGAAATGCGACTCTGGAATGAATATTACTTTGAAAGTTATGAAAAATATAACAAAGAATGCTTTAAAGGAAAGACTATCAATGAACCGAGAATGTTGTATTTTAATCATTACTATTGGGAGTTAGTAGCAAGTATTTTAGCTATTAGTGATATAGATGAGCGAAAAAATGAATTAAAATCACTTGGGGTAGAAAAAATTTCTAAAATAGATATGACCTTTAATAAAAAATCTATTGAAAAAAATCAGAATGAGCTTTTGAAACGGATCATTGAATCTTTAAATCCTGATAAAAGTGATAAGATTACTGTTCAATTAGATGATTATAAGAAACTAACATTAATATGTAATGAAGAGACATTGTTTAAAAACATGATGGTATTGCTACTCCCTAAAGATTTTAAGATTATCACAATGTTTAATATTTTAACTGAAAATCATATTGGAATTAAGGAATTGTCAGAGGGAGAAAAGAAATTACTTTTAATATATGGGGCTATAAATATCGCAGCCGGAGAAAATTTATTTCTATTTGATGAACCTGATTCTCATGTGCATGAATCAAGAAAGAGAGAAATATATGATTTGATATGCTCAGATGATAAAAGCCAATTTGTAGTCACATCACATTCGCCTGCTATGTCTAAGCTTTTTAATGAAGATAATGCTTTCTTAATTAGCCAATCTAATAAAGGCGCAATTATTAAATCAAGCAATATGTTCAGTATTATTAATCAAGTTACTGATGGTGAGTGGAGTTTGACTGATGATGTATTATTAGTTGATAATGGTCGGGTATTAGTATTAGTTGAAGGTAAAGATGATGCTAAATATATTCGTAAAGCAGTAGACATCTTTTCATCTAAAAAAGATAGATATCGTAAGTTAAAAGACATTGATTCTTTACAGTGTGGTGGAGCTGAAAATATTTCAGCCACTTTAGAGGAAATTTGTGCAATATCTTCTGAAAAGAGAGTTATTATAATATGTGATAGAGATGATGCAGGAGTTGGAGCATTAAAAGAAATGTGTCATTTAGACAAAGTGCAAAAAGATGATAATAATATATATAAATGCAGTAATAAGTATTATTTCTTATTGCCTAAAAAAGAGAATTATTCTCACGATATATTTATGATAGAAGATTATTTTACAGAAAATCTAAAAATGAATATTGTAAATGATAAAATTAATGAATTGAATGGCAATATGAAGGATTTAAATATCAATATAGGTCGTTTTGTGAAAAAAAGGTTACCAAATTATAAATTTAATGATAACGATTTTGATAGCTTTAAAGTTTTATTAGATAAATTAATGAATATTATTGAAGGGATAGGTCCTTTCAAAGAGGTTGGGTAATATATTATTGTTTTATATAATGAATCAACTGACAATATTGATTTATGGATATAAATAGCTAATATATAATGAGGAAAATTATATGAAAAAGTTTGAGAATCAAAATATTGAATACAAACAATCTTGGCACGATGATTACTTAAAATGGATTTGTGGATTTGCAAATAGTGATGGTGGCAAGATTTATATTGGAATTGATGATAAGGGAAATGTGATTGGTGTAGATGATCCCAAAGATTTACTTGAGACCATACCAAATAAAATTGCCGATACTATGACTATTTTGCCAAAAGTCAATTTGATTAAAAAGAATAGAAAAAATGTTATTGAGATCATTGTTGATAGTTATTTTAGCCCAGTTAGTTATAAAGGAAAGTATTATCGTAGAGTTGGTGCTACAAATAGAGAAGTTGATGGTAATGAGCTAAAGAAGATATTTGACAAGAAATATAATATTGATTATGTTGATTTTGGTATGGATAATATCAAGTTAAACGATATAGATAGTCGTGTTATAGACATTTTCAAAGAGAATGCGATACGAAGCAAGAGAATGAAGAAATCTGACTTGCAATGTAGTAAAAAAGATTTGTTGGAAAAATTAAACCTAATAAATGATGAAGGAAAAATTAAAAGAGCAGCTGTATTATTATTTAGTAGAGACCCACAAAAATATTTTTTGAATTCTCATATTAAAATTGGATATTTTGATAAAAACGATGCAGATTTAAAGTTTCAAGATGAAGTATATGGTTCTCTAATTACACAAGTTGATGATACTATGGATTTGTTATTTACAAAATACTTAAAAGGTCTCATTTATTATAAAGGTGTA
>CADCOW010000023.1 GCA_902803205.1 uncultured Eubacteriales bacterium
ATCATCCAGTGAGAAACCATCCGCAGTCATATCATAAAACCAGACATTATCTGTGCCGCCAGCTCCAGTTTTAGTAAATACAAGTATGGCAGTTGATACTCCAGCATAAGGTTTAAAAACTCCACTTGGCATAGAGATTACTGCATTTAACTTATTATCTTCTATAATAACTTTTCTTATGGCCTTATGTACATTTGATGAACCAAAAAGAACTCCATCTGGAACTATGCATGCACATCTTCCACCGACTTTTAACATTCTTAAGAATAAAGTCAAAAACAATAATTCAGTTTTCTTTGTCTTGCACACTTTTAGTAAATCTGGAGAAACTATATCTTCATCAAGGCTACCTTTAAAAGGTGGATTGGCAAGTATCAAAGTATATTTATCTTGGTCCTTATTTTGTTCCGACAAACTATCTCTATACTCTATAAATGGATTCTCTATGCCGTGTGTCATCATATTCATTGCACCGATTCTAAGCATTGTTCTATCCATGTCATATCCAGTAAACATCTCATTATTGTAGTGATTTTTGTTTTTCTCATTAAAAAATATTTCTTTTTTCAAATTATTTTTTAAATACTCTGCAGCTGTAACTAAAAATCCGCTTGTGCCACATGCTGGATCGCATATAAAATCATTCTCGTTTGGCTTCATGAGTTCAACCATCATTTTTATTATGTGTCTCGGTGTTCTAAACTGTCCATTTAATCCCGATTGAGAAATCTTTGACAGCAAATACTCATATACATCGCCTCTTACATCTGACTTCTCCATGCTATTCATTATGCCATATATTTCATCAAGAGCAGATACAACTTTTTGTAAAAGCTGCGGAGTAGGTAATTTAAATATGGCATCACCCATATATTTTGAATATGCACTTTCTTTTTCCGCATGCAAATTCTTTATAAACGGGAAAACTTCATTTTGCATCAAGTCATACATTTTTTTTGCTTCAAGATGTTTGAAATTTGACCACCTAAGTTTAGTTGCATCGATTTCTCTATCATTTACAACTACTTTTTTCCTTAAATATAGTTTCGTGCTTTATTCCAAGCATACTATCTTCTTTTGCATTTATAATATCTATATCGTCCAAGTCTTTAATGAACATAAGATATGTAATCTGCTCAATAACCTCAAGTGGATTTACTATGCCACCTGCTGCAAAAGCATCCCATAAACTATCAATTTTGTTTTTAATTTCACCAGTTATCATTCTTTCTCCATATTCCAAATATATTTATAAATTTTCCATTTTTTACTAATCTTCTATTCCAAGAATTTCATTAGATACTCCAATATCTATCTCATCAAAACTTTTAAGTTTGCTTGTTATCATTTGGTTTCGTTTTGCGAGTTGGTCAGTTGAACGAGTTGCACTCTCAAGGCTCTTTTTGGTTTTATCAATTTCTTCACCAAAACGACCATATTGAACTTTTATCGCTTGTAAAATTTTTGCAATTTCCTTACTATTTTTATTCACTTGCAAGAATTTAAAACCTATACTAAAACTATTTATAAGTGCAGTTATAGTTGTTGGTCCTGCAAGAAGTATATTATAATCTTTTTGACAAATGTCAGCTAAATCTTTTATACGAAGACACTCTGCATATAAACCTTCAGTAGGCAAAAACATTATGGCAAATTCTGTAGTAATAGGTGGCTCAATATATTTTTCAGAAATACTTTTAGCTTGCTTTAATACTTCATCTTTCAAATTTTTAATAGCAAGTTTTAATGCCTCTTCATCTCTTTTTTCAGAAGCTTCTATAACATCATTATATCTGTCATTTGGAAATTTTGCATCTATAGGAAGATAAATAAATCCATCATCATCTTTATTGGGAATCTTAATAGCAAAATCAATTTTTTTCTCATCATCATTTTTTAGCCTAAACTGAGTTTCATACATATTTTGAGTCATTATATTGGATAAAATATCATCCAGTTGCTTTTCACCAAAAACGCCACGAGTTTTAACATTTGAAAGAGATTTTTGCAAATCTGTAATTGTTGTTGACATATTAAGAAGTTTGCCATTTGTAACTTGTAAATTTTGTAATTGCTCACCAATAGTCTTAAAACTGCTATCAAGCCTTTCATTCAATGATTTATCAAGTTTTTCATTTATGTTTCTTTCTATAATTTCAAGTTTCTCTTCATTGGCAGAACGAATCTCATTTAATTTTTTTTCATTTGTATTATTTATCTTGTCAAGAGATTCTTGCATACCCTTAGTCAAGTTTGTAGTATTAATTTGATTTTGATTTAAAATTTTGATAAAACCATCATTTGAATCTTTTAAAATATTTTTTTCAAGATCTTTTATCATAATAGCAATGTCTCTTGATATATTTTTTTTCTTATTATTTGTCATTAAGGTAGTTATAACAAGAACTAAAATTGATACTAATACAACTATCAGTACAATTACAATTATTAAAAATTGATTAGAGATTTGGTTGTTAATTTCCATCTATCACTCCTATCCTACTTTTTAAAATTTTAAAAGTATATCTCAAAAAATTTATTTTCTTAATTTTTTTCTAATTAATATTCCCGTGCAAATAGATTCTTGACAATTTATTTTAATCAATGTTCTTTTAATACATTACACCTACAATATTATTTTATACTATTTTTTATATGTCCTCTTGTAAAACTATCTGGGCATATACCATTTAATATATTATTAACTTCCTTTTCATTTTCAAAACTAAAATCAATTCTAAATGAACTTTTACTATTAATACCTGATGTTAAATCTGAATTATCTTTTTCTATATACTTTTTATCAACACTTTTATTAAAATTTATAAGAGCCGAACCTAACTCATCAATTTTATCAAGAAGATATAATGGCTCTGTATTAAAAATTTTATTGTAACAATATTTGCAATATGTTTTATAATGAAGTTTTTTGCCTTTTCTATCTATGATGTAAGATGAAAAATCTTCAACTTTATTAAAATTAAAACGATTTTTACAAATGCTATTTTTTGTAGTATTATCCTGATTTTTCACATTTTTAAACAGTGTCCCTTTTTTACCAATAATATACCCCGTCCCCAAATTTAAATTTTTTTTGAGGCAGTTGGCTGAAACCATAGTGTCAATGTAGCTGTATAGAATCATCGTGTCGTAGCCGACAACAGATAGTTCATAGATATTTAACTCAACTGGAGCAGTGAATAAAAGTGGAACTGTTTTAGCATTTTTTCTTTTTATATTATACATATTCTCAAATACATTTTTTGTCATATTATTATAGCAATTCATAGTATAATTGAGTTCAACTTTTAATTTTTCATTCGCCACTTTATTTATTTTTCTTAACATATATGCAAATGAATCAAGATTTTGAATAATTATGCCATCAAGATTTTTTATTTCAAATATTTTATCAGTGCTAAGTCGTAAATCTGTGGAATCATGAGGTTCAACTTTTAAGTTAGGCTTTATTCCAAATTTCATATTTTCCTCATACCTTGAGATTCTTTCCATCAAAATCCAAGCAAGTTTTCCGGATTCTTTTATTTGATTTACAAGTTTAGGTAAGTCTTTTTCAGCAAAACTATCACGAGACAAAATTATCTCGCTGACATTTTTTGATGCAATAACTATTTCTAATTGTTTTCTATTTTCAACTTTAACTTTAAACATTCTTATATTTTTAAATCTTAATTTCGTTCATATCTTTGAATCATATCAGTACTATTATGTTTATTATAGTAATTAGTAAAACCACCCTTATTGTAGAGGTCAAGCAAATATTTCTCATCTGCAGTTTTATTTTTCATTATGTTTTTCGCATCTATATTTATAATTGCATCAAGATATTTGCGATAAGTTTTTGTAACTCCTGCCACATAATCAGCCTGTCTCATACGACCTTCAATTTTAAATGATGTAACACCTGCATCAATTAAAGCTTCAAGTGAATCTAAGGCACACATATCTTTCATTGAAAGGATGTATGGTGCATTATTTTTAACTGAATTAAAGGGTGTCCCCTTTTTACCAATAATATACCCCGTCCCCAAATTTAAAAAATTAAAAGAGTAGGGAAGGCGACATGGTCCTTTGCAACGACCTCTATTACCTGACTCACCACCTATGAAACTTGACATGAGGCAAGCACCACTATATGAATAACACATAGAACCATGCACAAATGCTTCAAGTTTTATATCATCTCCTACTTCTTTTTTTATTGCTTTTATTTCTTTTATGGATAATTCTCTTGCCAATACTACTTGAGTAAAACCAAGTGTTTTAATTAAGTTAATTGCTTTACTTGACGTGATTGTCATCTGTGTTGATGCATGTAATTCTACACTTGGATACTTCTCTTTAAGTAGACTTGCGATGCCTAAGTCTTGCACTATAAATGCATCAATACCACAATCTACTGCACTATCTAAAAATAAAAAAATCTCTTTAAGTTCCCTTTGCTTAAAGAGAGTATTTACTGTAAGATAAAATCTTTTGCCACTTTCCTTAACAAATTTTATAGAATCAATTAAAGAATTATCAGTTGCTGATTTTGCATATGCTCTTGCACTATATTTAGCACCACCCATATAAACTGCATCAGCACCAGCCTCAACTGCAGCCTTCGCACATTCAAAACTTCCTGCTGGGGATAATAATTCTATGTTATTATTATAATTAGTATATTTATTCATATTTTTTATTATTATCCAATAGACATTTCGCACAAGAAAATAGTTGGAGAAAAAACAAATTTTTTGCGAAATTGTCGCAGATTTTTGCTTAGAGTTTTAGCACTGTTTGAGCGAAGCGAGTTTGCAAAACTCTTGCAAAAATCAA
>CADCOW010000024.1 GCA_902803205.1 uncultured Eubacteriales bacterium
AAAAGAAATCTTGCCATATCCATATCAAGGATATTTAACAAAATTTCTGTAGCATCATGTTCTGCATCTTCAATTTTATTTTTTGTAAGTAGGTTTTTCCCCTCTTCTAATATATCTCTTAATCTCATAATACCATATAATCCATAGTTTATAAAATTCTTTAAATTAAACTCAACATATTATTACAGCACCCATTTATTGATTTTTCCGTTTTTATCTACAAGATATGCAATATTCGCTAATTTTGCAAGTGGAGTATCAGACTTTGAATCTGAGTAAAACTCATTTATTTTAGTATTTTGATATTCTTTATAAAAACGTTTAACTTTTTCTTCTCCATAACAATTAAGTCCTATATAGTCACCATTTTCTTTATTTACTTCTGAACAAATAAGATTTACCTTAAGTTCTTTACAAATTTGTTCTAATATAAATCTTGGGCTTGCACTAATTATAACATCACTATCATCTCTTTTTTTCAAATACCAGCCATATATATTTTTTCTATGCTCATCCCAAAATTCATTAACTATTCTATTAATCTCATCATCATTAAAAGAATTGAGGAATCTATATAATGTCTCTTTCATCTTTGTTTTTGAAATAATACCAAATCTATACTTTATAGTAGCAAATAAAAAAGCAGGTATATATTTTATTACTTTAGGATAATGTTTTAATAAGTAAAATATAAAATCCCTTGTACTATCTCCCTTATAGATTGTTCCATCAAAATCATATACATTCATATTATTTATGAATCAAAATGTTGTTTCTTAAACTCTCTCCAGTCAAATACTTCCTCTACGGCTTTTATAGCAACTTCAACTTCTTTCTCATCTGGTTCTTTAGTTGTAAGCCCCTGCATCCACATTCCTGGTCTTGAAATTATATCCATAAATTTATTATCAAATTGTCCAGCAAGCCTAAGAACCTCATATGATATGCCAGCAACAACTGGTATCAATATTATTCTTGATAAAAATTTTGCAAGTAATGTAGGTGGGTTTATAAACATAAATAAAAATATAGATATAACCATTACATAAACAAGAAATGATGTACCACATCTTTTATGCTCTTTACTTGCTTTCATAACATTTTCAACAGTCAAATCCCAACCATTTTCAATGCAATTTATACATTTATGTTCTGAACCATGATATTCAAATGTCCTTCTTATCTCATCCATTTTTGATATAAGTTTAATATACAAAACAAAAATAACAATTCTAACAATTCCCTCTAAAAATGCTATCCAAAAATTATTATCTATTCCTGTAAGCGTCTTAAAAAGAGAACCTATAGCAGCAGGTAAAACTGAAAAAATTATAAGTGCAAATACAACTGATATAACAGTTATTATACTCATTATAACTCCAAGAGTCTTTTCATTAATATGCTCATTTAACCATTTATCAATTTTGCTTGCATTTTCAGTTTCTTCATCATCATAAAATGATGCTGAATACTCCAATGTCTTAGAACCAAGTATCAATGAATCTACCATTGAAAATATACCTCTAATAAATGGCAAACTAAGTATTTTATACTTTTTTGCAAGCATAGTATATTTATCTTTTTTAACAACTATTTCTCCATTTGGAAGTCTTACTGCTACAGAATAATCATCCATGTTTTTCATCATTATTCCTTCTATGACAGCCTGACCACCAATACCACTATAACATTTTTTATTTCTTTTCTTCATAATTACTTATATCCTATTTATACTTATGTCACACATAAAAAATTAAGGGCGATGATATCGCCCTTATAGTTTACTTATTTAATCCAAATTTCTTATTAAATTTCTCTATTCTACCACGAGCTGCAGCTGCTTTTTGTTGTCCTGTATAGAATGGGTGACATTTTGAACAAACCTCTACGTGAATACTTGATTTTGTACTTCTTGTTGTAAATTCATTTCCACAGTTGCAAGTAACTTTGCACTCTTGATATTTTGGATGTAAATCTGCTTTTGCCATACCTTTTACCTCTTTCCTAATTTTTATGGTTTCCAACCATAACTAACAACACTACAATATGTAACAATAATAATATAGCACTTTTTGCAATTTATGTCAATAATAATGACAATATTTTTAGGTATTTTTGAGTATTATGTTGTATTTTTTGCACATTTTCTATTTTACTTGACATAACTATCATAGCAATTTTAAAGAATAAATCCTTTATCTTATTATTAATCTGAAACTAATATAATACT
>CADCOW010000025.1 GCA_902803205.1 uncultured Eubacteriales bacterium
CAAAGATATTTTAGCACCATCAGAACACTTAAAAAATACAGGTACATCATCTTCAATTTCAAAGTTTATTGTTATATCACTGTTTGGACCAATAACTATATTGTTTTTTGCTGTTGTGTCGCCTTTATCAGTAATTATACCCTGGGCTTGATTAAAATTGGTTGTTGATAAATTTGTCAGTATTTTAAAGCCAATCTGGTTATTTGAGTCATTTCTGACCTTCAATTGATATTTACCGGCTGTCTTTTCATTATCATACAATAAATTGCCATATCGTAAATTAAAGTAGGTATTGCCATTATAATCTAACCACAAATTGGAATCTTGGGACCGCAGCCACGTATTGAAATGCGACGATGTGTATTTATCCGTATAAATAGCACGAGGTTCGCTTATATAGGAAGTGAACATTAAATGATTTTTTCCATTGTAAAACTTGTAGTATGATCCATCCTGTACCACTTCGTTCCATCTATTCACAGACAGCCAGGCAACGTAGTTCGCGACGCCGCTCCACCCATAGGTTACTTGCAGACTATAGTACACATTGTTTGAATTTGAGGTATTAAAGTAAACATCAGGCTGGTTCGCAACCGCCCAAAGCCCAACACTCAGGGTACCAGTTGAATTATCAACTGCGGACCTGGCGAGGCCGTTTACATAGTTTACATCGATGCAATTATTCAAAACTTGATCGTTAAACATGGTCAACGAATTATTTTGAATATCATATTTCCGTGTTGATGCTCCGATTGACGGGCGGTCAGCGCTGCCGACAATGAAATTCGTGCTGTCCTGCACCCCGAGCAAGATAGGCCGCCACTCCATCACATTTGAGTCGTCGAAATCACTACAGAAATAGTTGTAGTAGGTGTGTTCGTCCCTAATATCAGCGCTGTCGAAACGACCACCATCACCGTTCCACCAATTTAGCGCCCATCGACGCGACCGGCCGTTGATGGCACTGGCGGAGTTTTGTCCGGATACGTGTTCCGATACCCTGTAATAGCTAGTTGTATGTAATACCTCTCCGGTACCCAAGTACAATCCGCCTTTGTGATTCAAGCCATCGCAACGCGTATCAAGAAGAATTCCATAAGCGGGCGAGGCTAGTATGTTACAACGATAATACCCATTAAGACCGGCGTTATTTCCGCTCCTCCCACTTCCCATCTTTACATATTGGGTACCAAAAAATTGCACCCCCATTAGACCTTCGGTCATAGATATCGTATCAGCGCTCGCGTAATTATTTTGACCCAAAGGGAAGTTTAATAGATTCGCTTCCTCCGCTTTAACACCAGCAAGATACGCTGCTATCGCACCATCTATCTTGCTATCAATTGATGTGTTATATTGGTCAATCTGCGATTGGAAGTTATTTTTAAGTGAATCAAATTCCGCTTTAGTTATAAATGCGCTACCATCATTATCACTTACAACCGCTCCAAAACTTTCTATACTCATAAGCACAACTAAAAATAGTGCCAATAATCTCTTAACTATTCTTGTGCTTTTTCTCATAATCTATAAATTACGACCTATGACCCCCTATACTTTGGAGGGTCCTCCCCAGTATAAAATTAGACATATTTAAAATGATAGGGGGTAAACACCCCCTTAAAAATTCAGTGAAAAACTACAAGAAAATTTAATGAAAATTGCAATAAAATAAGGCTCTTTCAAGCCTCGTAGTAGCGATATCATCCGCCCAAAGGGTGTCCCCAAATCACCAATAATATACCCCGTCCCCAAATTTAAATAAAAAATTATTGGGTTGCCACCACATTGTCAGAAATTTGAACTAAAATGATTGATATGAATGAAATAACTATTCCTATGATTTGTATAAAATTAAGTGATTGACCAAGAATTATCCATCCAAAGATTGCTGCAAACACACCTTCAAGACTCATTATGAGTGTTGCAACTATAGGTTCGCAATCTTTTTGACCTATTACCTGCAATGTATAAGCTACACCAGATGCAAGTATTCCTGAATATAATATACTTGGCATTGCCTCTTTGAGTTTTACTGCATTAAAGGCATCTTCTTTAAATATAAATGACATAGCAAATCCTAAAATCATAACCATAAAGAATCTGAAAAATGAAAACTTAAGTGAATCAATCTTTTTTATATATTTTGGTACTTGAATAATAGTAAAAGAATATAAAATAGTAGATATAAATACCCATACATCCCCTATGTTTATACCAGAAATTGAATTCATACTAAGTGTCATAATTCCAAGCATTGTTGTAAATATAAATAACCAAGTAATTGGTCTAATCTTTCTTTTATACAATAAAAACATCATAATTGGCACCATCACAACTTCTGTAGATGCAATTATACCTGATTTTGCAGTGTCAGTAATTTCTACACCTATTTGTTGAGTAATAAGTGCTGAAAACAAAACTATTCCACACCAACATGAACCAATAACAGTTGTTTTTATATCTTCTTCTTTTCTAAAAAATGTAAATGTCTTATGTTTTTTTATATTATTATAGAATATTAATATTGCTATAGTTAAACACCCAAAAACTCCTCTATAGCCGCTAAATGCAAATGATCCAATAGTCACACCACCAAAAAGTTGTGAAATAAAAGAACCACCCCATATAATTGCTGTTATCAATAAATATATTATTCCTTTTGCACTATTCTTTTTCATCCATAAAATTATAGCATAAAATTTTATAAAATGATATAATTTAATATATCTAAATATGAAAAGAATAATGATAAAAATAGCATACGATGGCACTAATTATAAAGGTTGGCAAACTGGTGGTAAATTTAAAGGCATAGAAGATATTTTAAATGAAAAAATATCTAAACTTACTGGTGAACAAATCACTATCATAGGTACCAGTAGGACTGACAGTGGTGTTCATTCAAATGGCAATATAGCAGTATTTGATACTAATTCTGATATAAGGTCTGATAAATATTCTTATGCACTGAATAATCTTTTACCAGATGATATATCTATATTAGAATCTAAAGAAGTTTCTCTTGACTTCAATCCAAGAAAATTAAAAACAAAAAAAACATATATATATAAAATACATAATTCAAAGATTAGAAATCCACTTAAAGAACATTTTGCTCATCATGTATATTACGATATAGATATAAATAAAATGAAAATTGCTTCAAATTATCTTATAGGGGAACACGATTTTAAAAGTTTTATAAACCCTGAATCTCAAATATTACAATTAGCAAAAGAGAAAAATATTGACAATGAAAAATTAACTACAAGAGAAATCTATTCAATAGATATAGATAAAGACAACGATATTATACATATAAAAATTGTAGGTAATGGATTTTTATATCATATGGTAAGAATAATCTGTGGCACACTACTTAAAATAGGAATGAATATGTGGAATCCAGATTATATTAAAGAAATAATGGATAAAAAAGATAGAAAGTATGCTGGATTTACTTTGCCAGCTAAAGGCTTGACACTTGAAGCAATTGATTTTATATATTAAAATTCCATATAACATAAAAAGGGCGGATGATATCCGTCCCTACACTACCATAATATAATTGGGCGGATGATATCCACCCCTACACCATACTCACTTAACATTATCCAAGTATCATAGCATCAGATGGTGCATCTTTAGTTGTATTAAATTTCTGCAATAAATCTTCCACAGTTAATTTTTTCTTTTCATCTCCAGCAACATCAAATATTATTCTACCTTGATCCATCATTATAAGACGATTTCCATAATTTAAAGCATCTCTCATATTATGAGTTATCATAAGAGTTGTTATATTTGATGTTTTCACTATCTCATCAGTTAAATTTAATACAAGACTTGCTGTCTTTGGATCAAGTGCTGCTGTATGCTCATCAAGCATCAATAAATCAGGTTTCTTTAAAGTAGACATAAGAAGTGTTATAGCTTGTCTCTGTCCACCAGATAATAATTTTACTTTTGTTTTAAGTCTATCTTCAAGTCCAAGACCAAGTTTTGCTACCTGTTCCTTAAAAAATAAACTATTATTATTATCTATCATCCATTTAAATGCACTTCTATTTTCACCTCTCTTGATAGCAAGTGCTAAATTCTCTTCAATCCACATATCAGAGGCAGTTCCAAGCATAGGATCTTGAAAAACCCTTCCTATATATTTAGCTCTTTTATGTTCTGGATACTTTGTTATATTAATGCCATTAATTTCAACAGTTCCAAAATCTGGCATAATAGTTCCTGATATTACATTTTGTAATGTAGATTTACCTGCACCATTTCCACCAATGACAGTAACAAAATCTCCATCATTTAAAACTAAATTAATATCATCAAGTGCTCGTTTTTCATTGATAGTGCCAGAATTAAATGTTTTATAAATATTTTTAAGTTTAAGCATTATTTCCACCTCCGACTTCTGTCACTTCTCGTTTCTCGATTTTTTCCTTTACAATTTCGTCAGAAGAAGATACTTGTTTCATCTCATTTAAACTATTAATTTTTCCAACTTTTCTAATATTTATATTCTCTTTAAATATAGGCATAGCAAGTGCTATAACAACAATAGTTGCGGATAATAATTGCATATCATTTGCTTTAAGCCCAAGACTTATAACAAATGCTCTTATTATAAAAAATACTATACAACCAAATACACTTGACATTAATTTTATACCAAAATTAGAAAATCTTCTAAAAAATACTTCTCCTATAACTATTGATGCAAGTCCATATACTATAGCACCCTTTCCCATACCCACATCAGCATATTTATTCATCTGAACAAGTAATGCACCTGAAAGACCAATAAGCATATTTGATAAAATAATACCAAAAAGTTTAATGTTATCAGTATTAACTCCAAGTGCTCTTATCATCTTTTCATTATTGCCTGTTGCTCTTATGCTTGCTCCAAATTCAGTTCCAAGTAAAAAATATAGTAGTAAGATGCACATTATAGAAATAATTATTCCAAGCAACATTCCTGCTCTTGTATGAGGAATATTAAGTACATTTGCTAAAAATGTTATATTTGTACTAACTGGTGCTACACTTATATTTGCCTTATCACCAAGTATCCTTAAATTTACTGAATACAAACCAAGCTGAGTTAATATACCAGCTAATATTGCTGGAATTTTAAACTTTGTGTGAAGAATACCAGTTACCAAACCACATATTCCACCAACAAACATAGCTATAAATAAGCATATTGTTGGATGTATATTTGACAATGCTGTAACTGCAAATACTGCTCCACCTGTGGCAAAACTTCCATCAACAGTTAAATCAGAAACATTTAATATTTTATATGTAATATAAATACCAAGGGTCATAATTCCCCAGATAAATCCTTGTCCAATTGCTCCAAGTAGAGAACCAATATTCATTATTTAACCTCTAATCCTAATATTTTTGCAGTTTCTTCATTAATCTTTCTTGTACAAGAATTTGAATCAAGATATCTTACTTCCATATCTCCTGGTTTAATTCTATTTATTAAAATTTCTTCTGCCATTTGTCCAGCAAGCCTACCTAAACTGTAATAATTTATACCATAAGTTGCAAATCCACCTTTGTCAACCATACTCTCTTCACCAACAATTGTTGGAATTTTATTTTCATTACATATTGTTGCAACAGTATCAAATCCTGCAGCTATCGTATTATCAGTAGGAACATATATAACATCTACTTTCCCTATCATTGATTCAATAACTGTCTGAATATCATTTGAATTAACAACAGTATATTCTACTGCATTTAAATTTCTTTTTTTTGCTGCTTCTATAGCCATATCTGCTTGTATTTTTGAATTAGCTTCTGCTGAACAATATAGTATTCCTACATTTTTAGCATTTGGAATCAACTCAACTAATAAATCAAATTGTGCATCAACCGGCGTCAAATCTGATGCTGCTGTAAGCATACCTTGTGGATTCTCATTTGATTTACAAAGTCCAGCACCTGCTGGGTCAGTTACAGCTGATGCAACTATAGGAACATTCTCAAGATGAGCAACAACACTTTGTGCTGCTGGTGTTGCTATAGCATAACATAAATCTAAACCATCATTTGCAAATTTCTCTGCAATAGTTTCACAAGCTGATTGTTCACCAGAGGCATTTTGATAATCTTCTGTAAACTTAATTCCTTTTTCATTTAAATAATCAACAAACCCCTTATATGATGAATCAAGTGCAGTATGTTGAACTAACTGTAATACACCAATTTTATAAGTTTTTTTCATATTTTCTGCTATGTTTGGTCTATTTGGGTTTACTGGTTTTGTTGTTTCAGCTACTTCAGTACCAACATTTTCAGTAACCCCATTATTACTTGCAGTATTATTTCCACTACAAGATACCAATCCAATAATTAATACCAAACTCAATAATAAACTAAAAATACTTTTCAAAGCCTTCATAATTATTCTCCTTATACTTTTAAAATTATTAGTCAATACTTTATCTATTTTATCACATTATTATTCTTTATTCAAATATAATAATGTGATTTTTTTACATATCATATCACTTAAAACTCCTATTACGGCCCCTGCAATTATGCCTATAATCATATAAAATGGGATTAAAATCAAAATTTTTATATTATTAAGTAAAAATGATAAACTTATTATTTGAGCTATGTTATGAGTTACACCACCAAAAATACTTGTTGTAATTATTGAAAAATTAAGGTATTTTAGCATAATAACCATAACCGCAAAACTTAATAAAAACCCAGATAAAGATAGTATAAACCTTATAATACTTGCAAATAAAATGCCAATTATCCCTATTCTTAACACATTTATTATAAAACTTACCTTAATGTTTAATGTTTTTAACGCTACTATAGTAACTATATTAGCTATCCCAACCCTTATCCCATAGCCTCCTATACTAAATGGTAATAGATTTTCAATATATGACAATATAAGAGATATGCTAAGAAGTATGGTAGCATATAGCAAACTACGAGTATTACCTTTAAATAAACCGTTATTTTCAAATATTTTATTTGACATATTTTAATTTTTATGATAAATTATATATAAGTCTTTGTTTTGTAAAATGGAGGAGCAATGAAAGGTACAGTTAAGTGGTTCAACAAACAAAAAGGTTATGGCTTTATCAGTGATGAATCTGGAAAAGATGTATTCGTACATTATTCAGGAATAAACATGGAGGGCTATAAAAACCTTGAA
>CADCOW010000026.1 GCA_902803205.1 uncultured Eubacteriales bacterium
ATACTTTGTAGCATCTTCAAATGATGTGATAATATGCATATCAAAATTCTTATTATTAATATTTAAAGAATCATAAGATTTTTTTAAGTCTTTGTATATAGGTATGATTGTCTCTTTATCTTCAAGTCTCTCTCCATAGGGAGGATTACTTAAAATAATACCATTTGTTAGATTGTCTAAATATTTCATATTTGCAAAATCTTTTACTGCACAAGTTTCAAAATGTATCATCTGACTTACATCTGCTCTTTCTGCATTTTCTTTTGCAATTTTAATCATATTTGAGTCAATATCAAAACCAAATATCTTTATTTCTTTTGCATTTAATCTTTCTTGATTAATATTATAAAGTGCTTCTGCTCTTGCATCTTTCCAATATTTCTTATCTATCACATCCCAAGTCTCACTTACAAATGCTCTATCAACTGATGGAGGAATGTTACTTGCTATCATCGCAGCCTCTATAGGTATAGTCCCTGAACCACAAAATGGATCTATCAAAACTTTATCTTTATTAAAATCTGAAATTTTGATAAGTGCTGCTGCAAGTGTCTCCTCTATAGGTGCAAGACCAGACTTTATTCTATAACCTCTTTTATGAAGTGAGTCACCTGTAGTATCAAGTCTTATACTACATATATTTTTATTAAACTTTACTCTAAATGGGTACTTGCCTCTATTTTCTGTCAATACACTCGTATTATATACTTTTTTTAATCTCTCAACAAATGCCTTCTTAACAGTTTTTTGGTTTGCCTGAGATGATTTTAACACTGAATTTTTATCTTGATTTGCTTTTGTAATTAAGAACTCTCCATCTACAGGAACATATTTTTCTATCTCACATAATTTTGCATTATAAAGAAGTTCATCAGGCTCGCTTGCTTTAAATGTAGATATTTCAATCATCACTCGCTCACTTGTTCTCAAATTAAAATTAAGCCTTGGTATATCAAGAAGTGTCCCTATAGCCTTTACTTCTCCATCAGTCACTTCTCCTAACTCAAGACCCAATTTTCTAACTTCAGCCTTTAAAACTTTTTCAAGACCAAAGTGACATACTAATATAAATGTTATTTTTTCCATAGATATATTATAGCATTACTTCATTATGCAAATCAACTATGTTTCTTTTTATGATAAAGTCAAGTTTTTTATGCTTATAATTTTATATAACAAAAATATTATTGTGTTGTTAAAATTATTGATGAAATATTAACTGTTCCTAAATCACTTGTTGATGTCGGTTTAAAAATCATAAAAACTTTGCAACCATTTTTTGCATCTTTTGTAGCTGGCACATTAATAGTCGTTTCTGTATTTGCTGTGTTAATTGTTTGTGTTTTAGAGCCATATGATTTACTATTATCCCAAGCATTCTTAGCAGAATCGCCAAGTGCAACAAGAATATCTCCCTTTACACTTGTTTTTAATTTTACTGCAATAGAAGCCTCTGCATCAAGTTTTGTATTTGTATTTCCAATACAAACTCCATATTTCAGTTGTTCATTATAAGTTGATTTCTGTTTCAAATCATATAATACCAAATCTTGAGTTTTAATATGTTTATTTGATTCTAAAGAAACAGTTTGGTCAGGATAATATCCCAGATTCTGATAATCAGACCTGGTCCAGATACTATCAAGGTCTTCACTTTCACCGATTCTTCCTTTATTCACACTGACACGGGGCCCTTTGTCATCCGTATTTTGGAGTTCATTTTTTTCCTCATAGTAATACGTATCTGCTGATGAAATTGGTGCGATTATAGGTGTCCAGGTAATATCTTGTTGGTCAACAAACGCTGTATTATGACCATCATACCACCATATATCAGAATGATATGTTCCCATATGCACAGTATTCGCTTCAATCATTGAATCAGGCCAAAAGTTATACCACTGAATACCACCACAATCATTGCCATAACTGGATTGCGATCCAAAACGTCCAAAATAGAGGATACCTTCCCAGCGGAAAACTAATTGTTTATATTTGTATTGTACTTTATCAATTACCATTGTACTATAAGTACGTGATGATTTTTGAATTGGTTCAAAAGACCAATGCGAATAATATCCAGGGAAATTAGAACTCGTATAAAATTTCATATACCAGCTGGGAAATTATATTTATCACCAATTCTTGATATGTTTGATAGTTCGATTATAAGTTATAATATATCAACATCACCAAACTTTAATCAAGTGACAGATATGCTAAATACTGCATTTGATAGAAACAAAAATCTAAATGGTTTAATATTTCACTCAGATCAAGGTTGGCAATATCAAATGAAATATTATCAGCAAAGATTAACAGATAAAGGTATTAAACAATCATTTTCAAGGAAAGGTAATTGTATGGACAATTCACTAATGGAGAATTTCTTTGGTATCATGAAAAATGAAATGTTCTATGGACAAGAATATAAATATAAAACACTTGATATATTAAAAGAATCAATGATAGAATACATTGACTATTATAACAACAAAAGAATTAATCTAAAAAGAAAAGGATTGACTCCTATAGAATTTAGAAATCAATCCTTATATAAATATAATATTAATTAATATAAAATAGGTCTAACTTATAGGGTTCATAATCTCCTTTGGTCTAACTTTTAGAGCTCTTGACATTTTTTATAGTTTTATTAAATGGTGTCCCGAAATTTCAAATAATATACCCCGTCCAC
>CADCOW010000027.1 GCA_902803205.1 uncultured Eubacteriales bacterium
GAAGAGTTTAAGAAATTATATGACGGGAGCGATGTTAATAAGATTTTAACCATAGAGTCTTCTGGAATTGCGATTGCCTGTTATACTGCGGAGGCATTTGATTGTAGGTTGGTATTTGCTAAAAAAGGTAAATCTTTAAATCAAGCAAAAGACTTTTATGAATCAAAAGTATTTTCATATACAAGACAAGTAGAATATCCAATAAGAGTTTCAAAAGAATTTTTGCAGAGAGAAGATAGGGTTTTAGTTATTGATGATTTTCTTGCAAATGGTGCGGCTTTAACTGGGCTTATAGATATAGTAAAAGAATCAGGTGCGACACTTGTAGGATGTGGGACAGTAATAGAAAAAGGATTTCAGCCTGGCGGACAGTCTTTAAGAGATAAAGGTATAAGGGTTGAGTCGCTTGCAATAATAGAATCAATTGATGAAATAAATCAAAAAATAACATTTAGAAATTAGTATAAAAGTATATATCACTTTTATAGTTCGTAGTAAAAAATTTGTAAGAAATAAATAAAAGGTTAGGAGATTATAATGTACGATATAGCAATTATAGGGGCAGGACCTGGTGGCATTTTTTCTGCTTATGAATTATTAAAATTAAATAAAGATATAAAAATTTTGATGATAGAAACTGGGAACATTCTTGAAAAAAGAAAATGTCCTATAGATGGTGTTAAAGTTAAGACTTGCATAAAATGCCCTACCTGTAGCATAATGAATGGTTTTGGCGGTGCAGGAGCATTTTCAGATGGTAAATATAATATTACAAATGATTTTGGTGGCACATTATATAAATATATTGGAAAAGATGAAGCTATAAATCTTATGAGATATGTGGATACCATCAATGTTGAAAATGGTGGACAAAATACAAAACTTTATCATAATGATAATGCAAGTATAAAAAAGATGTGTATGCAAAATGGTATGAAACTACTTGATGCAGAAGTAAGACATCTTGGGACTGATGTCAATTATATAGTCATGGGAAATATTTACAATAAACTTAAAGATAAGATAGACATTAAGTTTAATACAACATGTGAAAATATAGAAGATAAAAACGGAAGTTACTTGATAAAAACTACAGCTGGGGATTTTGAGGCAAAAAAATGTATAATATCTGCAGGTCGTTCTGGTAGTAAGTGGATGGAAAAAGTTTGTAAAGAGATGGGTATAGAGACTAAAAGTAATCGTGTAGATCTTGGAGTTCGTGTTGAACTTCCAGCAATCATATTTAAACACTTAACTGATGAATTGTATGAAAGCAAGATAGTATATAGAACACCAAAATATGATGATAATGTTCGTACTTTTTGTATGAATCCATATGGTTCTGTAGTTCAAGAAAATACAAATGGAATAATTACTGTAAATGGTCATAGTTATGATGATCCAAAGCTTAGAACAGAAAATACAAATTTTGCTGTGCTTGTAGCAAAAACTTTTTCAGAACCATTTAAAGATAGTAATGGATATGGTGAATCAATAGCAAGGCTTTCAAATATGCTTGGTGGTGGTGTCATAGTTCAAAGATTTGGTGATTTGATTTCGGGTAGAAGAAGTAATGAGAAGAGAATAAAAGAAGGCTTTGTTAATCCAACTCTTAAAGCTACAGCTGGAGATTTATCACTTGTTCTTCCAAAGAGAATTATGGACTGTATAATAGAATTTATTTATCAACTTGATAAGATTGCACCAGGAACTGCAAATGTAGATACTTTACTTTATGGTGTAGAAGTTAAGTTTTACAATATGGAAGTTAAACTTGATGAAAATCTTGAAACCAATCATAAGGGACTATTTGTTATAGGTGATTGTAGTGGTATCACTCATTCACTATCTCACGCAAGTGCCGCAGGGGTGTATGTGGCGAGATATATTTCTAAATGATAATTTTAATAAGTTGTAATGGATATTAATGGGAATGATAAGTCATTCCCATTTTTTTATAAAACTTTTTATAAATATTTTATTTGACTAAAATACTAATATATGCTAATATTTATATGTATTCAATTGATTAGGAGATAGGAGGGTAGCTGGTGCGCCCCGCGGTCTTCAACACCGTTGTGAAAGGTTGACTTTCGGCTAGGTTCGATTCCTAGCGTCTCCGTTTTTTA
>CADCOW010000028.1 GCA_902803205.1 uncultured Eubacteriales bacterium
ATGGCTTTGCGCCACCCTCGCACTCTATATAGTATTTACCATCAAACTTACCAAGCAAGCCATAATACCAAGTGTTGTTAAATTTGCCATAACCTTTAAACTTTATCTCTCTCATAACTACTCCTTTCTAACTATATACTCGTTAAGCATATCTTTTATGTCTTGTGGTAATTCTTCATACTCTATATAAAAGCCACTCATTCCTTCTATTTCTTCATCACCTTTGAATAAGACTAAATCGTATTCATAGTTGTGGTCACTTAAATGTATATGTTCTTCATCAAACATAAAATCCGTTATGAAATAATAAAATATTTCTTCAAAATCTGCATTGGTTTTTGTAAGTTCCCAATAATATTTAGTTGCATTTGGTTTTGCATTTACGATTATATGCACTATGCAGTCATTATCTTGGTCTAAACCCCCTTCAATTTTATATATTTCATAGTTATCTAATTTTGTATCACTATCAGCGAGGTCAAGCATATTGTTTGTAGCATCATCTTTTATGCTTACTCTATATTCGCCATAATCTATAACCTTTTTAATATCTTTGAATAACATTTTTATACCACCTCTCCTCTCATAAAGAACTCTCCATTTGGTTTTTGCCGTAATGTTTCATCCGTTTTGCCGTTCATTAAACCCATAAAGTATTCTCTATTATTTAGCATTAAACTTATAATGCCTGTATTGCTATTTTGTTTCTTTAACATTATGCCTCCAATTTCTCTTAATCAACATATATATTATCTCTTATACAATAATGACCATCACATTCTCCATAATATTCACAATCTGGACAGTAACTCTCATTACCACGAAATTCTGGATAGTCTTCTTCGTCAATATCTTTACCTGTAACAACTATTCTCCCATCGTTATTTGTATAAATTTTCATTTTACACCCCCATATAATTTATATCTATCTCATTATCTAACCCATCTTGTATTATATTATTTATTAGTGTTTCTATAAGTCGTGAGTATTCTTCGGTCGTAAAATCTTCACTATTCTTTAATACATAAAACACTCTTAATTCTTCCCCATTTTGTGCCTCAATTATTGTGCCAGTAGGCTTTAAGTGTCTATAATAATCTTTTTGCCAATTATAATCAGGCTTATGGAATTGCATTATAGGTGTGCCATCATTATCTCTCGCAAGTATGCCTAATTCTGCTAATTGAATGTTGTGTATTTCACTTTGTCCAACTTTCATAAGTCTTGCATATTCACGAGCCATAGCCCAATATCTACTCCTTTGTGCATCAGTTTTGCCACCTTTGATTTCTTTAATTTCACACACATACTCTTTATCAAGTTTATACACACCCGCAATACATTCTTTAGCAAATTGTCTATTTATTTCATTGGGTTTGCCTATATATGTTTTCATTTTACACCTTCTTCATTCTAACATATCTTTTTCTATTCAATTCTTCTTTATGCTTTAAGTAGTATTGATGTTGATATTCTTGTTTGTTGAAATTTATTTTTTTGTATTTTACTTTGTCATATTCTTTCATTTTAGTAATTGTTTCTTCATACTCTTTGCTTTTAATTTCACTATATTCAGTATCTTCCATTTTCTTAAGAATTGTTATATTTAGTAAGTTGTGCCTGTGGTCTAAAAACTCTCTATTCCACACCATATCTTTTATGTCTTCAAACATCAATGCCCCAAAATATTCGTTTTTAGCAACTTGCTTTTTTATTTTTTGTTTTAACTTTATATAATTAGGGTCAACATATATACCATTATTTACTTTAAGTTCATAAATTCTTTCATCGCAATATTGTTGAATTAACTTTATTTCCTCTTGAGTAAACTTTGATTTAAGTGTTACTAAAGTTCTAACATTTTTATTTATGCCTTTCATTAAACCGCCACCTCTTTGTTTGTTTCAATTAAATCTTTGATAGCATTTATATTTATAGCTTTTGCTTTGAATAAGAATTTTAGCAACTCTCTCCAGCACTCGGATTTCTTTTCATCAAGTGTATAATATACTTCACTATCATTGAGCCACTTTGGTATCAATATCTCGTTTATATCAAGCCATAATCTTTTCTTTTCTTGTTCAATTTCTTCTTTAGTCTTATGTGGGGTTATATTTACTATGTGTTTCTTATTACCGATTGTCTTGCTTTTGCCCATATTTTTTTATTTTTTCCTCCCTGTCTTTATCATCTAAAATATCAAATATGCTAATTTGATTTTTTATAGGGTTCAACATTTCTTCATTTGCTTTCTTGTAAAAATCTTTTTTGATTTCAAATCCATAACTATTTCTTCGCAACTCATAACTTGCTCTTAATGTGCTACCACTACCAGCAACTGGATCTATAACAACATCTCCCTCATCTGTAAATATCTCAATTAGTTGCTTTAACAACTCTATAGGCTTTTGAGTAGGATGTATTTTAGGGTATTTGCTATCTTTTAACCAATTAAACCAGTTAAATATCATTTTGCCTTTATTGTTAAATTTAGGTAATTTATCTCTGTAAAATACAACTGCATACTCGGTCGCACCTACGATTTTCATATTTGCTTTTAACACCTGACTTGAAAAATTTTTAATAAATACTAATGGATAGTAATTCTTAAATCCATATTCTTTTGCTTTTTCTATAAGATAACTAATTTGTTGAAAAGCACAAAACACAATCATTGCTCCAGCCTGATTTGTTTCTTTTGGCTCTGGCTTTATTAAGTGATTACAAAAATGGAAGAACTCTTTTATTCTAAAATCTTTATCTGTGTCAAAAAATTCTTTTCCTGCTAATTCACTTTCACCATTTTTATTATCACCATCTTTATACCATTTGGGGTTGCTTGCATAAGCATTATTGCCTAAATTGTAAGGTATATCTGCAATGACTAATTGTGCTTTTGGTATTCCATACATTTTATAATTTTGGAAATGGTCATTATATAATTCACATTTTAACATCTTCAATCCCTAACCTTTAATATGTTCTTTCAATTTTTCTTGCTGTCCAAGTATATATTTGTTTCTCATTATCAAAGATTATCATTAACTGGTCTAACATAATTTGGACATCAGCCATCTCTTCTTCAATGTTTTCTCTGTTCTCATAAGTATCAGCCTTTAAGAATTTACATAATGCTTTTTGCAATTCAGACAACTCTTCAATTGCTTGTAAAATTTGCCCTCTCTCGCCATTGGCTTTGATTATTGGTTTTAATATTTCTATTTTTTTTCACACATTTTCATTCTCCTTTGGCTCTACTGCATAGAACCCATATCTTTTTCTAAAATCTTCTTTGGTTTTGTGATAATATTCACACCATCTATTCATTGCGACCCATTGAGCATATTCTCTAAATTCTTTGTTGTTGTGTATAGCATATTCGCCTTGTGTGTGTTCATCTTTTCGTAAAAATATTACAAGACCATCTTCTATACTTTTCCACCTGTTATATGCCCCATATACTTCGTGACGTTCTAACCCATACTTTCTTTCAGTCTCCCAGTGCCACATTCTATTTTTAGATTTAGGCATAATACAGAAGTCGCTATGAATATCTATGTTTTTGTATCGTTTTCTAATTTCTTTTTCCTTTCATCTACTCCATAGATTGATGTTGCCCTCCATTCAACACCAACCTACTTCATAGATTTTTTGTCACAACCAGATAGCTCTTTATACTTAAGTAAATGGTAAAGTTTCATCATCTGTGTTTTGTTCTTCTGTCATTGGCTCAAACCCTTCCTCTGGGTTAGTTGCTGGTGCGGTATTATTGTTGCCATCTGCAAACTCTTGTGTCTCAACTAATATGTCAAATGTTGGTATTTTGACTTTTTCTTTGTTTTCATAAGAGCCAGTCTTTATATTACCACTTACTAACACTCTTAACCCTTTGCTGAAATACTTGCTTGCAAACTCTCCAGCTTTACCAAATGCCACACAATTGATAAAGTCTGTTCTCTTCTTGTCACCATAACCTGTGTCAATAGCTAATGTATATCTTGCTATTGCCATTGATGTGTCCTTACTTGAATATTTAAGTTCAATGTCTTTAGTCACTCTGCCACATAGCACTGCTTTGTTCATTTTGTTTCTCCTTTTTAATTATTTTTATTTATTATTTAATGTAACCTGGTGTATGTTCATAATAAAACTATTCTTTTCTTTCTGCATAATATTTCCACTTGTTTCTAATACATTCTTCCATTTCTTTGTCAGTAAGCTTACAAGACCCTTTTTCAAAATTCTCGCACGATAAACAATTTCTAATCGGTCTTCTATTGTCTTGCATTTTATTTATATCTTTGGCGAGGTAATCATCCCCAATCAGTTCATCATATAAGAGCTCAAGATTTGTTATTGCTTGGTCTTTTAATATCTCGCCTATCGCTTCTTTTTTACTTGCCATTTCACACTCCTTTAAAGAATTTATCTAATTTTTTTATAAGCTCTTCAGGGCTTATATATTTCTCATCTGTATCAATTGCGTCTCTTGTAATTGTTTTGCTTTCCCCATAAATCCATTTCTCTTGTTTCTGGGTTAGATTTGGTATATTGCTATTCATTTTGACCTTCCAGTTCGTATGTTATATAATCAATAGGTTGCATTTTGTCACTATACTCTATCTTTTCATAATTGTTTTTTTTGTCTCTCTTCTTATGTTCAAGGCACACAATTTCAGTTCCAACGATTTTCATTATGCGATAGTATTTTGTTCCTAATTTGAAATGATTGAAATTTCCAAACTTGGATTTTGTAATTTCTGTTTGTGCTTTTATTTCATCGTCAATTAGTTTTTGTATTTTAGAGGCATTGGCTTTTTGATTTTTTCTCTCTTCGGCTTCTTTTTGCTTTTTTAGTGTTCTTGCATATTCAGCATAACCAATATTAACAATTTCTTTAGGAACACTGCCATCAACTTTATCTATTACAAACGACCAGTCATTATTAGTTATTACCTCAAGTCCGTATATACTCTTTACTTTACCCACTTTCATTGTTTTGTTATTTCTCCAATATTTTTTACCGTCTATTGCTTTTTTTGTAATTTTATTTTCGTATAAAGTATTTGTTTTTCTAACTTCAACCTCAATCTTTACAATACTTTCTTTCTTTGCCTCTTCTTCAATTCGTGCTTGTTCTTTAGCTCTTTTTGACTCAGCAATAATTAACTCTTCGGCACTTATGCTTTCGGCTATTATGCGAGTCTCTTCCTGTTCTATCTCTTTCTGCTTTGCAATGCTTTGACATATAGTCAAAGCCATAATAATAATAACAACGCAAATCGTAATTTTAAACATCGGCTTTTTTATATTTTTCTCAACCCATTCAGGGTTAATACCAAACCTTTGGGGTTTATATCTTTTCATTGCTACCTCCTATTATCCTTTTAATTTTCTTTATTGCTTTTTCAACATTCTCTAAAGATGCCACTTGTATTGATGGGTCGTTTATTTTATTTAAGTATTCTTTACTTCTTTTTATTTCTTTGTCGATTTCTCTATTATTTTTAATCATATCAATGATAAGTGCTATATTTATTCTCCAGCTTTCATACCCATTTCTAACTATATACTTACAAGTATCTACAAGCTCTTCTTCAGTCGCGTTAATTTCATTAAGCATTACCGACCAAGCACCAGCAGTCATTACACCATCCCAGTTAAGTTGTGGGTAACAACTTGCTAAAAATTGCACTTGTCTTAATATAACTTCATCTTTAATCATTTTGTTCTACTCCTTTCGCACCAAACATCTCTTTATACTTCTTCATATCATCAAAAGATTTTTGTATTTGTATAGCTTTAGCATTGTATTGATTTTTCTCAATATATGTTTCTTTGAATTTCTTATTGAGTTTTTGCTCTTCAGTTTCTTTTTGCCTTATATTGTCATAATTACCTTCAAGTATTTTGATGAAGTTTGATGATTTAATTATCCAATCAATATTGCAGCTGCACCATTTACCATTACGACCACTTAGGAAATCACTTGCCTCAGTCTTTTTTAATACTTCTACCAACTTATCAGTTCCATATTGTTTTATAATTGAGTTAATTGCCTTTTTTCGTTTATCAGTCATAGCTTTAATTTGAGGTAGTGATGGACAAACTTTTGAAAAATAATCTATAAACTCATCGGGCTTTACAAGAGATGTATTTTTGACTTTAGTCAAAGAAGTATTCTTTTCTATACTTTCTAAATTTACTTTCTCATCTATACTTTCTTTGTTAACCGTAGTGTTAATAGGGTCTAAACTGTAGGGTGTAGAGGGGTTAACCGTAGTGTTAATAGGAGTTAACCCTTTAGTTAATACTATTTGCCTTGAATTATTATCTCCATACTCACATTTGATATAGCCATATTCTTGTAAATGTGCCAAGCATCTACTAACTGAATTAGAGTTCATATCAAATAACTTTGCTAAATATCCATTACTTACCCAAGCATAACCTTTCTTACTATCAAGTGATGTAAGCTCAGCATATATTATTTTTTCTCTATCGGTTAATTTTTTATCAAGCAATACTTGCATTGGTATAATTGAATAATAATTGCTTTGTTCTTGCATTTTTAATCACCTTTAACTAATTCATACTTTGCTATATTGCACTTATTACATCCTTCTTTGTGTTTAAGAATGTATATGATGCCACTTAATCGTGTGGCACCATATTGTTCTATAGCTTCCCAAGAAGTAATTGACTTGTTCTTTTTTAAGTGTTCTCTAATTGCATTGATTTGTGTTCTTTCTCTCATTTTATACCCCTTTACAATTCAAGATAGTTTAAAACTTTAGTATTAACTCTTGTGGCTTTACAATAATCACATATACCGCATTTTTGTGGCTCTATCTTTCTTTCAAGTAATTCTTTAAAATCTTTACTGTGATTTGTAATTATTTCTAAACACTCATCAAGTCTATTATCTTCTACGAATATTACTGCGGTTTCAGGCACTTTTTCTTTACTTATTGCATTTATATATGCTGGGACTCTTTTATCTATGTTTTGTCTTAATATTTCTTGGTATAATGCAAGTTGAAAGTCATAACCGAAAGCTTCAATGAATGAATAGCCATTTATTTTTGAATGAATATCTCTACAAGTTTTCATATCAGTAAAAGCAATTATATCGCCAGCTTTATTTAATATTGCATTATCAATTTTAATCTTCCAGTCAATATCAGCAAAATTACCAGTCAATATCATTTGCTTTTTACCAGTCATATAAGTTTTAAATAATTTGTCATTCTCTGCTCGCTCTATCATTGTGTTGCATATGGCAAACGTTGCTAATAGAGAACCATCTTTTTTAAATAATTGTGGCGTATTAGCTTTAAATTCATCTAATGTCCCTTCGTAATAACTATCTACATATGAACCTATAAGCATTGCATCGTTTGGTTCAGACGGCTCTTCAAGTTCGTGTATAACTCTTGCACTACACCCTGTTATGTAAGGCGTGCCTATATAATTTATAAAGCTATGTATTGAAGCATAATGTTCATTTGCTTTTTGTGTGTAATAATTATCTTGTGACAATTTGAATTTTCTATTTGCACCTTTATATTTAAACACCTGCCACCTCGCTTGCCACATCAATTACTTTGTGTTCTTCTTTATTTTGTTCAAGTGGGTCATAAGCATTATCTCTCTCTAAATCATCTTGCCAAACCTTTGCAACTTCGGCAGATGGGAAGTCAAGAGGCACTCTTTTACTTATTCTTCTAATTGCGGACTTACGAGCCATTTCGCTATACCAGTCCCGCCAAAAATTACTTGACTCTTTTTTGCTTGAATGTTCTACTTCATCAAGTTGTTTTCGCGACATTACTTCAAAATCATATCCACCATCTTCGTATTCTATAAAGCAATATGCAAATGTAATTTTTCTATCTTCAGTTGTTGCAAATTTCATTTCGTGTTGTATTGGCGGGTAGGTTAAAGGTGAAACTTCAAACTTATCACCTTCATAAACTACACTTGTAATAATATTTTTAATATGTGTATGCGAGAATTTTCTCATAGCTCTTAATAAACCTTTATAGTCAAACATTATTGTCGCAACCTGTCTATTAAGTTTTTTATTCCAAAAGGGTATTATGTAAAATTCTCTGCCATATTCACAATCATACTTCGCACCATCAATTAAACATTTAATAACTTCATTTTTATCTAATTGCGACCAGTCAATTTTGTTCTTTTGAGGGTCAAGTATCATATTCATACAATTACTAACAAATCTTTCTTTGTTAAAGTTTGCTGGTAAAGCTTTAGCACTAAGCGTTAGTTGTTCCATAAGTGCTGTTTCAAAAGTTTTTTGTTTTTTTGATATAGGTTTTTCTGTTTGAGTTGTAACTTCGGTAGTCTCTTTAATGTCTTTGCCATTTACTTTAGGTTGTTGCTTAGGGTTTGCTTTTGAATTTTCTGTAACTGAAGTTTCAATACCTTTTTTTGCTACGGTCTTTTTTAATCGTGCTAAATAATTAAGACCTTGCTCTTCGGTTAAGTCATCACGCTTGCTAACCTTATATAGTGTTTGCAAGTTTGTAACGATGCTATCAGGCTTCATTTGTAATTTCTGTTCAAGTTCTTTAATTTTGTCTTTTGTTTCTTGGCTTATATTCGCCATAAAATCTCCTTTCTTTAACTTGACAAATTTTGAATTTTATGGTTTAATATAAAAAAATGAAAATAGCTCTTGTTAGTTATATTTCATATTTTTTAACCTTTCAAAGAGGTGTTCACAAGGACATCTCTTTTTGTTTTAACCATATTATTTATCAAGTAAAATAATATATATAAATATAATTATTTTCTTAATTTATGTTGTTTCTTGCTACTTTTTGTTGTTTTTTTAGGCAAAAAAATTTCTGATAATTTCAAATCACTTAAGCCATATAAAGACATAAGTTCAATAAGATTTCTTGCACTTATTTCTCTTTGACCTGTTTCTATCATAAGCAGCCAAGACTGAGTTTTATTCATTTTTTTAGCTACATCTTTAGCATACATTTTGCAGTGTTCTCTTGCAGTTCTTAAATCAATTGTCTCTAACATTATATACCCCCCTTTCATAACACAAGGTGATTTTAGCACACTTTTTGTTGTTTGTCAATACTTTTTGTTGTGTTATTTTTATAGACTTTTTAGCACACTTATAGTAAAATCACTGTAAGTGATTTCAATACATTAAGGGGGTATTTTATGAACAATCAACTGGGTTTGGCAATTGAACGCTACATAACTGAAAACAACCTTACAAGGCAAAGTTTTTTATATAAAATAAATAAACTTTTTGACAAGCCAGTAAGTATGTCGGCATTAGGCTTTTGGATAAATGGCAAAAGAGAACCAAGGCAAAGAGAGAGAGAAATACTTTATAATTTATTAGATTATACTTTTAATGGTGTTGCAAAACAAAAATTCAAAGTAATATCAAACGAAACATTAAAAGATGAGTTTGTTGATATAAACACAAATATTGATAAACCCATAAAATCTAACAAATGTCTTGTGTATAAAAAAAGTAATATGATGCCGCTAATTACTAATGGTGATACATTGTTTATTGATGATAATGAAACAAATATAAACGCAAAAATTATATTATTTGAAATTGAAAAAGATTTTATTGCTAAAAGATTATATTTAAAAGATAGTGTTTATACACTTTGCGATGAAAACAATAACTCCCCACCTTTAATTTTAAGTAAAGATGAATTTGACAAAATTAAACAATTAGGTGTTGTTAGTTATATATTAAAAAAAGTATAGGAGATTATAATATGAAAGATATGAAAACAATAGTTGCAAACTCAATTAAAGAGTTTATGTATAATCACAATATGGACCAAAAACAATTCTATAAATATTTAAATGAAAAAGGCTTGAATGTTGGAACAACCACAGTCAATGTTTGGGTGAGAGGTATTAAAGCACCAACAAGGGGTGAAAATCAAAAAAAATTATTTGAGATTTTAGGGTTGCAAATCAACGATGGCTACAATAATCTTTATGATGTATCTAAACGAAAATTCCCATTATTGGGTAAAGTAGCTTGTGGTGAACCTATTTTTGCTGATGAAGATAAAGAGTGTTATATAATGGCTGATAAAGATATAAATGCTGATTTCTGTTTAATTGCAAAAGGTGACTCAATGTTACCTCTGATACACAACGGAGATATAGTATTTGTAAAGAAGCAATCAATGGTGAACAATGGTGAAATAGCTGTAGTAATAATTGATGATGAAGCAACGCTTAAAAGAGTTTATCAAAATGAAGATATGATTACTCTTATGCCGGAAAATAGAGAATATAAACCCATTATGATTAAAAATAGTGACATTAAAAACATTCTTATTTGTGGCAAGGCGGTAGCTTATCAATCATTATTAAAATAAAAAAAGAGGTATATTATGAATATTACAAAATTAAGTAAAGACCATTACAGAGTTAGAGAGATGTATCAAGGTAAGACCTACTCAAAATACTACCCTTACAAACCTACTCAAAGGGAAGCACAAAGTGACATAAACGACCTTATTGACAAAGAAAATATATATGATGATGACAAGTTTTCAAAGTGCTTAGAATTATATATAAACTCAAAACTGAATATCTTATCACCAAGCACCATACGAAGATACCGATACTATGTTAAGTCAATCCCACCCAGTTTTTTAGACCTGAGTATATCAAGTATTGATAAGATAAAACTTCAAACGCTCATAAATGATTATGCAACTACTCACAAACCTAAAACAATAAAATCATTCTATGGCTTTATATCTTCCGTGATTATGTTTTATACTGACAAGCACTTTAAGATTATTTTACCACCACTACCTAAACCTACGGCACACATACCAAACAAGCAAGAATTACAAAAGATAATTGACAAAGCAAAAGACACACCTTATGAGATACCTATTCTACTTGCATCTTACGGGCTAAGGGTTGGCGAAATAATGGCACTCACATTAGATGATATATCTGATGGCACAATAAACATAAATAAAACTCTTATATTTGATGAGAATTACAAACGGATAATTAAAGCACCAAAGACAGTAGAATCAAATCGTATAGTCAAGGTTCCGACTTACATAACTGACCTAATCAAACAAAAAAAAGAAATCTACAAAGGCTCTTCAACAGCACTTAATAGATTTCTCTACAGAACCCAAGATACTCTCAATATCAAAAGGTTCTCTATACATAAACTCAGACACTTTTTTGCAACCGAATTGCACAATAGGAATGTTCCGAGTAAGTATATTCAAGCAATGGGTGGATGGGCTACCGATAACATTATGAAATCAGTATATACCCATACCAATAAAGAACTTGAAGTCATTGACTTACTTGCTTAATTATAACACATTTGACTAACATTTGTCTAACTTATTTTTACAAGTGATAAAACCCTTATAAATACAATGTTTTTATAAATATTATATGCCTTCAAATCTCTCTGTCTCCGC
>CADCOW010000029.1 GCA_902803205.1 uncultured Eubacteriales bacterium
ATAATGGATGTTTTATTTTGCTTTTTAGAATTGATGTGTAATAGAAGGGGAAAATTAATAACTGTGAATTGTTGAGCAGACACTAAGTAGTTAATTTTTAAATAATGGGGTTATTATTGAAAAATATATAAAAAAATGATATAATTTAAAAAAATATATATTGAATTTCATTGGATGTAAAATTATCTTGTTCTGGTGAACACATAGTATCGGTTCGATTCCGAGTAATTTTGACCATTTATCTTATGAGAAAAATGTTTAACTGATGAGATTCTTTTTTGTGTAAAAGAATCTTTTTTTATGGTTATGAATGAAATTCTAAAGGAGTAAAAATGAAAAAGATTTTAAGTTTGGTTTTAACATTCTTACTTGCAATTACAATGTTTGCATGTGGGGGACAAACATCTACAACTGCAAAAAATAGTGCAGAAACAAAAGTGGCAGAGACAGAGGCTGCAAAGACTGAAGAGTTTAAGTCAAATATTTTATTTTGTGGTTCTACATCTCTATATCCAATTATATCATCACTTGCATCATCATTTACAGAAAGTTATGTAACTTGGGATAAAGTAAATTCAAATTTCCCAAAAAAGAACATATCTATATATGTAGCTCCAGGTGGTTCTGGTGTAGGAGCCAGTGCAGCTATTGAGGGAACAAGTGATTTTGGTATGCTTGCAAGAGAAATAAAAGACAGCGAAGTGGAGAAACTTGGTGAAAATTACAAAAGATTTGATGTAGCAAAGGATGCATTAACTGTATCAGTAAATACTGAAAATCCTATAGTAGGAAAAGTTGATAATATGGATACTGATATGATTAGAAAGATTTTTTCTGGTGAAATCAGTACTTGGAAACAAGTTGAAGAATCACTTCCTGATGAAAAGATAAATGTCTATATAAGAGATTTATCTGGTGGTGCTTACGAAGTTTTCCAAAATGTAATAATGGGTAAAGACACTCAAATTGCTGCAGATGCAACTCAATCTGCTTCTATGACTGAACTTGCAAAGAATATAGCAAATGATAAGTGGGGAATAGGATATGCAGGTTTTGGTGCTTATAATAAAATAAATAAAGAAAAACAAGTTTTAACTGCTATGAAAGTTGATGGAGTTGAAGCTACAGAAGAAAATGTAGTAAGTGGAACATATAAAGTGCAAAGACCAGTTATATTTGTGTCAGGTCATGTAATTACAGATTCAGAGCAAGCATTTATAGATTATATATTCTCAAATACTGGTAAAGAAGTAATCGCTGCAAATGGATATATTCCTGCATTTTAATGACTGATATAAAAGAAAAAATATTTAAAAATACTATACAAGTATTAATGGTGCTTACGCTATCAATACTTGTATTTTTATTTTATTTTTTAATTAGAGAAGCTATGCCACTATTTGACTATTGCAAAATATCAGATTTTCTATTTGGAACTGAATGGATGCCGGTGTCATTTGGAAATGAACTTAAATTTGGTATATGGTATTTTATATTAGGAACTGTTTATGTATCTTTTATAGCAATAATTTTTGGACTGGTTTTTAGTATAGGGATTGCATTATTTATAACATTCTCATTAAATGAAAGATTACAAAAATATATATTTGCAATTTTAGATTTGATTTCAGCAATTCCATCTGTTGTATTTGGATTTTTTGGACTTCAAGTTTTTTCACCTATATTTTTTAAGATAGGTGTTAAAACTGGAAACTGTGTTTTACTTGCAGGTATAGTTCTTACAATTATGATATTGCCATTTATGATAAATTCATTATGTATGACATTTTTTAAATTAAAAAAGAAGTATCTAATAGCTGCAAGCAATCTTGGAATTGATAAGTGGTATATAATTGCTTCTATAATAATTCCAGAAAGTATAAAAAGTATAGTGCTATCAACTATACTTGCAAATTGTCGTGCGATGGGTGAAACTATGGCTGTAATGATGGTTGTAGGAAATGCAAAAGTATTTCCTCATTTACTCGGGAAAGGTGAGACTATCGCTTCACTTATAGCACTTGAAATGGGAACGGCTATTAAAAATAGTCCTCATTATCATGCTTTATATGCTGCGGGAGTAGTACTTTTGATTTTAACATTTGTCATAAATCAAGTTGTGAGGATTATTGGTAGGGATAGTGAGTAGTAGAATTAAATGAAAACTTTTAGTAAAATTTTACAAATTGTTTCATACATATCTACAATATTAGTTGTAGGTGTAGTTTTATTTATATATATTTATTTCGCTTATAGAAGTAGAAATATTTTGAATATAAATTTTTTACTTGAAAGCCCAAAAGGTTTAGTGTTAGGAGAGGAAGGTGGAATATTTCCAGCTATTATAGGGAGTGTTTACTTTTCAACGACAGCAGTTCTAATCGCTTTTTTCCCAGCAATTTGTTCTGCAATTTACATAAAGTTTTATGCAAAAAAAAGATTTAGAAGGTTCGCACATACTTTGATAGAAAGTATGGCATCAGTTCCTTCTATTGTTCTTGGACTTTTTTCATATACGGTATTTGTATATAGATTAGGTTTTGGAAGAAGCATTTTTTCAGCAGGAGTTGCACTGGCTATTATGATTTTGCCTTTTTTAGAAAGAAGATTTGAAAAAGCATTTGATGAAGTGGATATAAATCTAATAAATGCATCTAATAATCTTGGAATACATAAATATTTTATGATTTTAAGACTTGTGAATAAAGAATCATTTAAAGAAATAGTATCTGCAGTTTTACTTTGTTATGGTTTTGCTATGGGGGCACTTGCACCTATGATATTTACAGGTGCTGTTGCATATTCAGATGTTCCAAATAGTATATTTAATCCAAGTATGGCACTACCTATGCATTTGTATTTGTTAATTGCACAAGGTGAAACGCAACTTGATAGGGCTTATGCTACTGCATTCGTTGAACTTATGCTGGTATTAATATTTAATATATTTGCTTATATGCTTACATATAAGAAAAAATAAGATTATGAATAATGTAAATGTTAAAATTGAAAATTTAAGTGTATCTTATGATGGTAATAAAGTTATAGATAATATAAATTATTCATTTTATAAAAATGAAATAACTTGTATTATAGGTGCTTCAGGTTGTGGAAAAACAACATTACTTAAAACAATTAATAGGTCTATAGAATATGATGAAAATGTGAAAACAAGTGGAAACATATTATTGGAAGAGAACGGACATTTTAAAAATATATATGACATAAGTGAAGTAGTTTTAAGAAAGAGAGTAGGAATAGTCTCACAAAATCCAGTAGTGTTTCCTTTTAGTATATATAAAAATTTGTTGTATCCACTTGACTATTACACAAAATTAAATAAGGAAGAGAAAAAAGAAAAAGTTATTAATGTTCTTAAAAAGGTTGAATTATATGATGAAGTAAAAGATAATCTTGATAAATATGCGGATAATTTATCAGGTGGACAGAAGCAAAGGCTTTGTATAGCAAGAACTCTTTTGACAGAACCAGAAGTTTTATTGCTTGATGAGCCATGTTCGGCATTGGATGTAAAGAATCAGGATGTCATAGAAAAATTGCTATTGCAATTAAAAAATGAAATTACTATAATTATTGTAACACATAATATAAAGGAAGCAGAGAAGCTTAAGGATAAAATAATATTTATGGATTCTGGTAAAATAATAGAAGATGGGGTAGATATAATCAAAAATCCAAAAAGTGTTGCTCTAAAAGATTTTTTGAATTATTAAGAAAATATTTGAAAAGTAAAATTTGAAAAATACTCAATAAAGGGCACCTCGAAAAAGTCATAATTTTTGACTTTTTCGAGTTATGGTGCCCACAGGAACCCCTAAAAGTTCGCACTTTTGAAAAATAAGTTTTTCAAGTGCTCACTTTTTAGAGGTTCCCTAAATATTATATAATATAATAGCTTTAAAGTAATAAAAACAAATATTAAAGGGGAAGTATGATAAAATATGAAATCCCAGGAATGGGAGAAATAGAAATAAATAATTTGTGTCTTGATTATAATGGGACAATTGCTTATGAAGGTAAACTTATAGAGGGAGTTTCTGAAAAGATACTGGCACTTAAAAATGATTTAGATATTTATGTGCTTACTGCAGATACATATGGTACTACAAAAAAAGAATGTGAAAAACTTGGAATCAATATAGTTACATTTGATAGAGAAAATGCATCGGAATGTAAAGAACGAATAGTTAAAGAACTAAAAGGTAATACTGTATCTTTTGGAAATGGTTTGAATGATATACAAATGTTTGATAATTCAAAATTAAGTATAGCAATTATAGGTAGTGAAGGTGCTTATAGTGGTTTGCTTTCACATTCTACTATAGTAGTAAATAATATTTTAGATGCATTTAATTTGTTACTTGATAAGAAAAAAATTAAAGCGACACTAAGAAATTAGATGCAAAAGGTAAAAAATGTTTAAATCAGAAGTATTTAAAAGTTGGGCTTTAGTATTGCAATTAGGTATATCTGTTTTAGTACCAATTTTTTTAATGATTGCATTTGCATATATCATAAGAGAATATTTTAAAATAGATTTTATGCTTTTATTTGTCATATTGGGAGTACTTGCAGGTGTTAGAAATGTATATGTGATACTTAAAAATTATCTTGCAACTATGGACAAAAATAAAAGTAAAGAAAGTGAACTAATGAAAAGGCATTTAAAAGATTTTGAAAAAAGTTAAAAAATAAATCCTAAAATAAGGTATTTTTTCTCTTGAAAGTATTTGAAAATTATGTAATAATATATAGTTAAGAGGTATATGGTGAAAGAGTTAACCATTGAAGCTACAATTGAAAATGTTGATAAGGCAATAGAGTTTATAAATAATGAACTTGATGCTTTGGGCTGTATAAATAAAACAAAAATGGAAATAAGCGTAGCTGCTGATGAAATATTTGCAAATATTGTAAACTATGCGTATGAACATAAAATTGGTAAGGCTACTATAGGAGTTGAACAAAAAGAAAATCCAAAAGCAGTAGTTCTTACATTCGTGGATAATGGAGTGCCTTTTGATCCTTTGGAAAAGGAAGAACCTAATACCACTCTTTCAGCAGAGGAAAGAAAAATAGGTGGGCTTGGAATTTTAATAGTTAAGAGAATTATGGATGAAGTTGACTATAAGTTTGAAGATAATCAAAATATTCTAAAAATAACAAAATATATGTAATAATATAGGAGGTATAGCAATGACAATTGTTGTTAAAAAAGATGGAGAAAAATTGACACTTGCTCCAGAAGGAAGGATAGATACAGTTACTTCGCCAGAATTTGGGAAGTCTATTGAAGATAATATTGAGGGAGTAAAAGACTTAGTAATAGATCTTGAAAAGTTAGAATACATTTCATCAGCTGGTCTTAGAGTGCTTCTCACAACTCAAAAGAATATGAATAAAGTAGGAACTATGAAACTTATACATGTAAATGATGTCATAATGGATGTGTTTAATATAACAGGATTTGTAGATATTTTAACTATAGAATAGACTTGACAAAACTTCAATTTATGATAAAATATATAGGTTAAGGGAAATGTGTAAATATTACATTTTCTATATATCTATGCTGGTATAGCTCAATCGGTAGAGCAACTGATTTGTAATCAGTAGGTTGACGGTTCAAGTCCGCCTA
>CADCOW010000030.1 GCA_902803205.1 uncultured Eubacteriales bacterium
ACTAACGGCGGGGAAAGTCCTCGCCATTTTTATAGAGGAAAATAGATAGATGAAAGAACTAAGTATTTTTATAGATGAATCTGGTGATTTCGGAGAATATAACTATCATTCACCATACTATATAGTTTCTTTTGAAAGTTATAGGCAGTTACAAAAGAACTACTTAAAACAAGTTTCAAGATATATATTTAAATAATAATTTATATATTTTATCACAAAAAGAGGCAATCGCAACTGCCTCTAATCTTATTTAAATTTAATTTCACTTTAATCTAATTAGCTATATGTTTTCTATTTAATTTATCAACTACGAATTTTTTCATACCAAAATTTCCACCAGTCCCACCTTCTAATGTTGCAGTTTTATCTTTCTTAATTATAAATAAATGTAATTGCACAATCAGTTTCAAAGTCTTGATATGACAATTTATACTTTCCATTAATGGTAAATCCCCAAATTTTATCTTTTGAACCTAACCAAGTATAATCCACATTCATGAATTCTTGTGTGTCTAATAGTTGGATATATTCAATTGCATAATTATATGTTTCAATAAAAGAGCCATCCCATTGCTTATACCCTTTTACAACAATTACAGAATCATCATTTTTTATATCTTCAATATACTCATTAATCAATTTTCCTATTAACTCATTAACTTTTGCAACTTCAGTATCGTCTTTACCTTTTACAATAGGTCTATTAATCATTATTTCACAATTACTAATATCATTGCCATTCATATCGGTATGATCAAATTCATAACTATCTTTAATCAACTCATTCTTTTCAACATAAAATTCTTCTGTTGTATGGTTATTATTAAATTGATTTGTGATATCACTCATTATTGCATCAGTAAATGCACTACCAACTGCATTTTCAATTTGTCCAATACCACTACATATACCAGCAAAAGCATTGTTAATAATTATTAGTGCTATTGACACGACCATTAAAAACTTTTTAACATTTACTTTTTTAGTTTTAAACTTTCTGTTCAAACACATTTCCCAATTCTTTGTAATCATAATTTTTTCCTCCAAGATTTAATTTTTCCTAATAAAAAACTCGCAGACCGAAGCCCACGAGTAAAAGTGGACTCCTTGCTGCGAGACAAGTCATATCATAACTATAACGATATAATAAAAGCCCACATTTTTACAAATGTGTATCGTTATAGCTAAACCAATGCCAACTTTTGCCATTAACAAAAGTTGACAATAAAAAATATGACTTTCTCGCATTTATAATTATACTACATATTAAGCATTTTGCAATACTTAATTTTCAATAAGGTTCCTATTAACATTAAGTCTCATCTTTCTTTATCAACTTTAACCTTATCCACCAGTGCATAAAGCAACCATTCATCAAAATCATTTAACTTGTTTTGCTTGCTTTCAAGTCATTTATGTAGGTTTCCAGCACCTAATTTCCTCTAAAATTCAGTACTTATTATAAATAAAAAAAGCCACCATGCCGCTTGCATAATGACTCATTATTTCAATGATAATTTTTAATACATTGAAACCATAGCAACTGGAATTATCAATTTAGATAGATATTTATACTATGCTCCATAAAATGGACAATCCAACGTGAACTCCTTATTTTGATACTATTTGATTTTTTCTTACTTCTTTAATCATAGTGATTATTTTTTTCTTTGCTTCATTTTGTAGTTTAATTCTTTTTGCATCTTTTTTCAGTGCAACGGAAGTCGCACGATTTGATTTTTCATATTCGCTTAATTTTAAATGTCTTATAATAAGAACCTCCTAATGCTTTTTATATGTTCTTCTTTTGGTATTTCTTCAAACTTTACAATTTTAACCTTGTTAATTGCAACATCAGTTATATCTATCTTGCGGTTCTTTTTATTTGACATTTTAATTATATTATTAGTCATGCTCTTTCCTTAACAAAAACAATCTTTTAATCTAATAGTTATATTATACACAAAATCTATATTTTTAGCAATAAAAACATATTAGAGCAAAAAAGAATATAGTAAATCAATATGATATAAATGCAAATTTAATTATATGTTTCCAATGTGCACCTTCTGTCATTGAGTGTGTGTTCATAATTACCTCACTTCATACATTTTATCACAAAAATAAGGCTTTTTAAAGCCTTATCAAACGCATCCCTAAATTCAAAATAATATACCCCGTCCCCAAATTTACCGTAAGGGCGAATGGAATGCACTTCCGTAGGGGCGAACGCTTTTGTGTTAATGGAAAATCAATCTGATCAGAAGATACAAAACCTATTCCTATATCATTTATTAAACTTCGCAATTCTTCTTGCTTAACGATTTGTATTCCCGCTAGATAAGCGGCTATTGCACCATCTATTTTACTATCTATTGATGTATTATATTGATCTATCTGAAACTGAAAATCATTTTTAAGACTATCAAACTCTTCCTTCATAACAAGTGCATTTATGATACAAGAAAATGTGTTGATTATTCAAAGTTTTTTTAGTTTTAGAAAATATGTAGTTGTTTTGTTATCAAACTTTTATTCGCTAATCGCTCGTTTTATGCAATAGGGGTGCAGAATTTAATCTTATACCACAATCTCTTCTGTCATTCATTGATAAAATTTTTATAAACTCTTAAAATATTTATCATCTAATTTACTAATCACGTTCTTTTTAATTTCTTTTTCGGTGCCTAGCATTATATGCTCAGATTTAGTTAAAGTTTTATGTTCAATCTTAAGTCTTAAGTTTTCTATAGTGCAAAATAAATCTGCTACTTGAAATAATTTATAGTCTTTCGGCATCACTTTCTTAAAAGTAATCTCGCCTATCATAATATTAAAGGTTGACGATAATATTTTTGACAATTCAACCTGTCCATTATCATAATAAACTTTTATTGATTTCCAACTATAAAAATACTCATTATTATTTCTAATAAAATTAGAAATTTCTTTTGATAATTTACCAGACATGTCAGTTACATCTTCTATATGTTTCTTATCTATTATAAACGGTACATACATTATGTCCAATTTCTTTGTAAATGCCACAAATCTATTAAATAATTTTCTTCTGGTAGGCAAATCTATATTTCTAAAAATATTTTCTTGTCTTATAATTGGTCCTGTATGAATCATTATATCCTTATAGCCTAATTCATTTAAATAATCATCAAACCTTTTAATTTCATCATTAATAACTACAGATTGATTATGAAACACTAAAACTGTAATATAATACGGAGACTTTGAATCATATTTGCCAAAATCTCCCAACTCATCTATAAAAATACTTAATTCATCATTATTCATATATATTACCATAAAAAACGGCGAGGAACTTCCCCGCCCTTGGTGGACCAGGGTCTTACGACCAGCCCAATACAATTATAATAGCATAAATTATAAAAAAGTCAATA
>CADCOW010000031.1 GCA_902803205.1 uncultured Eubacteriales bacterium
AAATCTTCCTGGACGAAGAAGTGCTTGATCTAAAATCTCAGGACGGTTTGTTGCTGCCATAACCATGATACCATTATTTATTTCAAAACCATCCATCTCAGATAAAAGTTGATTAAGAGTTTGCTCTCTTTCACTATCTGCACCAGAACCTGCTCTTGTATCTCTTGACCTACCTATCGCATCTATCTCATCTATAAATACTATACAAGGTGCTGCAGCTTTTGCTTGTTTAAATAAATCACGAACTCTTGATGCACCAACACCTGCAAACATTTCTACAAAATCAGAACCAGTCATAGAGAAGAATGGTACTTTAGCTTCACCAGCTACTGCTTTAGCAAGAAGCGTTTTACCTGTACCAGGAGGCCCAACAAGAAGTGCACCTTTTGGAAGTTTAGCACCTACATAAGTATATTTTTTGGGATTATGCAAAAAGTCAACTATTTCTTGTAAACTTTCTTTTGCTTCATCTTCACCAGCTACATCTTTAAATGTAACTCCTGTTTCTCTTTGCATATATCTTTTTGCTTTACTTTGTCCAACACCAAGTATGCCACCAAGTCCTTCAGCACCGCCAGTCATTCTTCTTGCAAATAGTCCTATAATAATCCATAAAATTAATAATGGTGCAATGGAAATTAGAATATCAGCAATTATACTCGCCTTCATTCCTATTATTTCTATATTACCTTTTTCAAGCAATCTATTAACTAAATCTTTATCATCTGAAACTTTAACTATATGATAAATAATATCTTGTGGCACCATACTATTTAACACTTCTATAAGTGCCTTACTTCTATTTTGACTATTATCATTTTTTAAAATATTAGTTATATCACTTGCTGTTGCTTTATCTGCTTTTTTATATGCGAATATATCTTCTGATGATATTCTTACTCTATAAATTTCTCCATTATCAACTTTTTGTAAAAAATCAGAATAACTAAGTTCCATTTGTTGGTTTGACATAAGTCTTGTAGTGTTGCCTGAGAATATATTAATCATAAAAAATGCAAACACTGAAGCAATAAGTAATCCAAAAAAACCTTGGAACATTCCCCAACCTGGATAATTATTACCTCTATTATTATTACCTTGTTGCCTATTACTATCCATTTATATATCTCCTCTAATATTCTTACGAATATATAAATAATAATTAAAATATTTATACAATAAAATTAAACACAAATTATTGTGCCCTCTACAATAATTAAAATTATACCCCTATAAGAGTATAATACATAAATATTATAACTATAAAATAAGATAAAATCAAGTATTTTGACCAAAAAATATGCAAATATTTTACTTATGCCACTACATATTGAGCAATATTTTAAATATTCGGTGTCCCCAAATCATAAATATTATACCCCGTCCCCAAATTTAAATGGTAATTGTATATAATTATATCATTATGAAAACCAAGTTATCTGAAAAACAAAATAAGTTGCTTGAGACTGCTATGATTATTATACTTATAGTTTTTGCACTAGTTTCTTATTTTATTACAAAAATAATTAATAATGGCAGCAAAAATACTACTACAAAAAATATAACAATATTTGTAAATGGTGAAAAACTCACTTATGTTGATGGAGTTAAGATAGATATAAATGTTGATAGAACTTTCACTATCGGTGATAAAAATTCTGGTTACAATATTATAGAAATTAAAAATAAAAAAGTCAGGTGCATAGATTCTAATTGCCCTGACAAAATATGTGTGAACCACGGATATTTAAATTCTGAAGTTGATAATGATATAATAGTTTGTGCACCACATCGAGTAATGATTACTTGCCAGTAGGAACAAATACTATACACTCACCACACTTACTACGGAATTAATTTCACTATTATTCATACAAACTCTTTGTAACAAATTTTATATTTATATATTTCTGCAATTTCTTAATTTCTTTTCTTATTAATTCATTTCTAAGCCCAGCCACTTTTGAAAAATCAACTTGAGTACTTGTATCATTATATACATATGGATTATTCTCACTATAACCATCCATTCCTGCAACCATTACTTCTTTCACACCAATTAGTTGCATAAGTTTCATAACCATAAGACCAGCATTATCTACTATATCTTTACTTTCTACTGCTATACTATAAAAATTAATATTATAATTTTTATTTACAGCTTCTCTCATATTGGATGTGAGAACCACTTTGAGATTTTCATTGTCCTTTTTAAAATTTTTTATCTCTAAGTCAAGACTTCTATATCTTCTCATGTTACTTGAGAAAATAAAATCAGTTTTAAAATTATTGTTATAGAAATTAACAGAAACACTAATTATATCTTTATCTTCGATAAGTTTTGTTATTTCATCCTTTTTATCATTTATACTTATACCAGGTGCTAAGATAAGTGCCTTTTTATTTTTAAATTTTTCTTCAAGTTTAGCTATATCTTCACTATCATTTATATAATTATTCATATAATCAAGATAATATTTTTCGGCAGTATCTTTTTTATATATAAGCTTATCACTATCACTAATATTACTCATAATCTCATAAAGAGACTTTTCAGTAAGCGTATTTTTTTCAGCAAGATAAATTGCATAATTTGGATGAACATTAAGAGTACCTGATATATAGAGTGGAAGTGAATACCCCCAAAATCTTGTCTCATAGATATGTTGTAAATACTCATCCATTATTTCAAGCATAGGGACTATGTGATATTTTTTATTTTGTGTCTTATTAAGATACTCTGCAAAAAGTTCTATATTAAGATTCCCTGCACCTCGCCCCATACCAAAAACAGATGCATCTATAATTATTGTTCTATCAAGATTTAAATTTACAAATGAAATCGCATTTTGATAAGCTTGCTGTAAATTATTATGTCCGTGATAAGTTAGTGCTATATCAGGTCTTATATTTTCATCAGCTACTTTTATATAATGTAAAAATGTATCATTTTTCATAGACCCAAAAGTATCAACTATAGCCATAGAAAATAAATCAAGTTCATTAAATCTTTTTATATTTCTAACAAACTCTTCATCACTATATACATTCGTAGATACAAAATTAGCTGACACAAGATATCCAAGTTCTATAAACTTTTTACAAGCTATGTATCCTTCACCTATCTTATTATTCTTGAAAATGACTCTAACACCATCAGCTGAAGTACCATCACATTTACAGATTTTATCTAAATCAAGTGGGCTACTTGTATCATACATAACAAAATATTTTATCTTTTCATCCTTTCTACCTTTAAGTACATTTTTTATACTCTCCATAGTAGGGAAAAAAGTCTTATCTTCATCTACTTTGTCACCCTTTAAAAATCCAAGTTCAACACACTCTATATTTGTCTTACTTATCTTATTTAAGAAACCACTTATTACTTCTTTCCCAAATGTAAAATCATTTACATATCCACCATCTCTTAAGGTGCAGTCTAATATATTCACTTTTTCTAAATTCAAATTCATAAGGCTATTATACTATATAGACACTATTTTTTCAAATAAAAACGGGGCAAAGCCAAAGTATTAAATAATTTTATTATACTTTGTGCTTTTTCTAAATCTCAAATTCACTTTGCATCAATACATATTCTCTAAATCTTGGTAAAGCAAAATCAAGTTTACCCCAACCAACTTTATTAAGTAACCCTTTTTTTATAAGTTTATCTCTATATTGTGACATACTCTCTCAAATAAGTATCAATATGTATTATCATAATTATTTATAATTGTCAATATGCTTTTATAAGATACCCCTAAACGATAAAACTGTTTCATTTATACCCTATTAACCATCTCATAATGCATATCTTATCCTATACAAATACTACAGTAATAACCAAGACACCAATTATTTAATTATTAATAAAGCTTACTATCAGCAATTATTGTCTTAAACTCTTTGACAATTTTATTCCCTACATCTTTTGATAACTCATAATATTTTGCAGTATCAATTAAAATATCAGTATCTAAGCTTGAATCATTTTCATCTATAAGTAAATGCAAATATTTTCCATCTTTATTATAATTTACATCATATAGTGGTGATAAAACCCATTTACCATCTTTAAGTAAAAAACCATGATTTCTTAAATGGTCATCTGTATTTTTTACCAATATATTAAATGCAACTCTCTTAAACAATTCTTTAAGATTTTCTTTTACATTTGTTCCAAATGATTTGATAAAAGATACTATCTCTAAGTAACTTACATTATCATCTCCATCATTTTTCCCAAGCAAAGTCATCGCTGATTCAAAATGAATTCTCTTTCTCTTTTCTCTATCAAATCTCTTAACTAAAAATGTTGACCCTTGTTTTGAAAATGAATACAATTTACTATCAACTACTTTTAGTCCACAAAGTTTTGCTAAATCATATACTTTTTTTTCAAGTTTACCCATATCATATTCATCATTTTTTGATGGGAATTTTGCTATATAAATATTTCCATTTTCATCTACAACATTTGCTTTAGGTCTTGCACCACCAAGACTACTTCCAGGAGCTAAAAGTATTTCATATTTTTCTTTTAGTTCTTCATTTTCAAATGCGATTGATGCACTCTCCAATTCTCTAAGTCTTGCTATTGGAGGAACTGCCTTATCGCTATTATCTACAAACTCTCCATCTAATTCTTTTTTAAACCTAATTGCCCCCTTTCGATTAAAATCTAATACACCAAGCAAATAATCACTATCATATAGGTCCTTATGGTTTCTATTCTCTAGTTTTGTATTTTCAGTTTCTTTTCGTTTCAATAATAGTCTTCCCCATCTATCAGGAGCACTATCCAAAAATATTCCAAATATATTATTTACAAGATTATTTTTCTTCCACTGCCTACCAGAATAAAATTTTATTTCAGGATCTATGTAAATATTATTTTCCTTTTTACTCAAATATTTTTCATCATATTCAAATGAATATATTTCTTTGCCACGAAGATTCTCTATATATATTTTACCCATAAAAATATTATTACTGTTTTCATTAAAGTAAACATATATTATTTTCTCATTTTGCATTTCTGGTTCTCCTTTTAAGTTTCAAATCTTGAAGTGTCCTTCCCAACTCATCATCTTTAGCAACTAAAAGCAAATCTTTATCCATACCATTTAAAGCATGAAGAACTGTAGCATATATACCCATAGCAACATTTGGTGAACCTTTCTCTACCTGCCACAATGTTGCACGACTTATCCCTGCCCTTTCAGAGACAAGTTTAACAGATAATCCTCTACGAAGTCTTGCAAATTGAATCTGCTCACCTAAAATATTAAGTATTTTCATAGTATCTGGCATTATTACAACTGATTTTTTGCCCATTTTATCACCTTTTTCTATCTAACCTTATATTTTGTCTATAATATTATACTATTTTATCAAATTAGTCAAGTATTATATACTATTTATATAAATGTACCCATACAAATTGCCACAAATTAAAAAGGCGGATTTTTCCGCCCTTTCATTACGCTGATTTCTGTATAGTCTTCTTATGCTCTTTTTGTGGTCGTATGTCAGGTTTTTCACCATAGATATAATCTGGTTTTTTCCCTTCACTTATACATTTATCATCAACTATTACTTCTACAATCTTTGGATCATCTGGTACTTCATACATCACATCTCTCATAATCTCTTCTATGATACCACGAAGTCCTCTTGCACCAAGATTTCTTTCCATCGCTTTTTTAGCCATAAGTTTAAGTGCTTCATTTGTAAACTTTAGTTCAACATTATCAAACTTAAGAAGTTTTTGATATTGCTTTATAAGTGCATTTTTAGGAACAGTTAATATTTTTATAAGAGCATCTTCATCAAGTGATTCAAGTGTTGCCACAACTGGAAGTCTACCTACTAACTCTGGTATCAATCCATATTTAATTAAGTCTTTAGTTTCACATTTCTTTATATATTCATCATACTTTATATCTTTTTTGTCCACAAGTTTTGTATTAAATCCAACTGTTGATGTATTGATTCTACTCTCAATTATATTTTCAAGTCCATCAAATGCACCACCACATATAAATAAAATATTTTTAGTATTAACTTTTATATATTCTTGTTGTGGATGTTTTCTTCCTCCAGCTGGTGGCACATTTGCATCAGTTCCCTCTATGATTTTAAGAAGTGCCTGTTGCACACCTTCACCTGATACATCACGAGTTATACTTACATTTTCACCCTTTTTTGTTATCTTATCAATCTCATCTATGTAAATAATTCCTATCTCAGTTTTTTTAACATCTCCGCCAGCAGCTGTAAGTAATTTTAATATAACATTTTCTACATCTTCTCCTACATATCCTGCTTCTGTAAGTGTGGTAGCATCTGCAATAGCAAATGGAACTCCAAGAAACTTTGCAAGAGTTTCTGCCATATATGTTTTACCACTTCCTGTAGGTCCAATAAATAATAAATTTGATTTTTGTATATCTACATCATTATCATTATTCTTAATTCTTTTATAGTGATTATACACTGCAACTGCAAGACTCTTTTTTGCCTCGTCCTGTCCTATTATATATTGGTCAAGATAAGATTTTATAATAGTAGGTTTTAAAACTTCTATCTTTTCTAATATGCTCTTTATATTATCGCCATCTTTTTCTACTACCTCTTCTCTTTCCAACTCTTCTTCAAGCAAATCTATACACCATTCAACACATTCATCACAAATAAATGTATCTTCCTTTGGTGCTGCTATAAGTTGCCTCACTTGACTTGCCGTCTTACCGCAGAACGAGCAAAATGGTATTTTTTCATCCATTATTTAACTCCTAATGTTTATCTATTACTTTATCTATAAGTCCAAAATCTTTTGCCTCTTCTGCTGTCATCCAATTATCTCTATCTGTTGCTTTAACTAATGTTTCATAATCTTTGCCAGTAAAATTAGCAAGCATTTCATTCATTTTCTTTTTTGTTTTGATAATTTGATTTGCAGCTATTTCAATCTCTGTAGCTTGTCCACCAAGTCCATGCATAAGTGGTTGATGTATAAGTATTTCAGAATTTGGAAGAGCAAATCTTTTTCCTTTAGTCCCACCTGCAAGTAAAAATGCTCCCATACTTGCAGCCATACCCATACAAATAGTTTGCACATCACACTTTATATATTGCATAGTATCGTAAATTGCCATACCAGCTGAAATTGAACCACCTGGGCTATTGATATAAAGCATAATATCTTTTTTTGGATCTTCAGACTCAAGAAGAAGCATTTGTGCCATAACTATTGATGACAAATCATCTGATATTTCATCAGCTATAAAAATAATTCTTTCCTCAAGAAGTCTTGAAAATATGTCATATTGACGATCGCCTTTGCTTGTTTGTTTAATAACATAAGGCATAGGGATATAATTTTTTTCTCTCATAATTCCTCCTATACAATTTTTGCATTATTATAAATGAAATCAAATACTGCTGGATACAATAAATCATCTTTAAGTCTTTTTCTATCTTCTTCCTTGCCGTATGATTTCTTAAATTGTTCTACATCCATACCATAAGACATAGCCATTTTCTCAAGTTCTTTGTCAACCATCTCATCAGTTGCCTCTATCTTTTCATCTTCTGCAATTTTTTCAAGAATTAAACCATTTTTAATTCTCTTCTCTGCGAGAGGTTTTTGTTCATTTCTAAAATCAACTTCTGTCTTATGAATCATATCAAGATATCTTGGCAAATCCATACCTTGATAAGCAAGTCTTTGTTTATATCCATCTATTATACCATCTATTTCTGCATTTATAGCTTCATCTGCTAAATCAATAGTAGTATTCTTATATACTTCATCAAGAAGTTTTGACTTGCAATTCTCTTTTTCTCTTTCTTCTTTAAATTCTAAAATCTTTTTCTTTACATCTTCTTTAAAATCTTTAAGTGTTTCAAACTCAGAAATTTCAGACACAAATTCATCATCTACATCTGGCAATTGTTTTTCTTTAACTTCATTTACCTTAACTTTAAAAAGTGCTGGTTTTCCTGCAAGTGTTTTTTCACCATAATTATCTGGGAATTTTACATTTACATCAACTTCATCTCCAGCAGATTTATCTACTAATTGATCTTCAAAATTATCTATAAATGATTTAGTGCCAAGAACCAAATCATAGTTCTCTGCTTTACCACCTTTAAATTGTTTGCCATCTACATAACCATCAAAATCTATAGTTACAGTATCACCATTTTTAGATTTTCTATCTACGGCTACAAGTCTTGCATTTTTTTCTCTCTCTTCTTCTATTTTTTTATTAATTTCTTCCTCAGTAACTTCTATTTTTGCTTTTTTACATTCAAGTCCTTTATATTTTGCAACTTCAAATTCAGGAACTATTGCAGTCTCTGCTTCATATATAAATGGCTTTTCTAAATCTACTTGAACCACATCTACTTTTGGTTGTGACAATACTTTTACATTTGTATCTTTTATTTCTCTATAATAAGTATCATTGATACATTCATTTATTGCATCCTCAAGAAAAGCTCCTCTTCCATATACCTTATATGCCATCTCTTTTGTCACTTTTCCTTTTCTAAATCCAGGAATTGAAAGTCTATTTTTTTGTTTGTTAAATGCTTTATCTTCAGCTTTTAAAAATTCAGCATTGTCAATTTCAATAATAAACTTTGCCTTGTTTGTACCAATTTTTTCTACTTTACAACTCATACAATATATCTCCTTAATTATATATTATTATTTTTGATATACAAATTTTTGAATATACTCAATTTTACAGTTAAAAAAAGAACGGCTCACACCGTTCTATTATATCATATAATTGGTAATTTTGCTATATACTTTTAGGTACCTCTATAAGTACTTTTTATGCCTTACTTATATTTATTTACCTAACTTATCAGACATTGTCCCACCAATAAATGTGAAATCTCCAGGTTTCATATTCATAAGTTTTAGGAAATCACTTGGGTCTACTTTTTTATCATAGGCTATAGGTCCTCTATCTACATATTCAGACTCAGTATTTACTAAACCAGTAACCATAAATCCTGGACCACCATCATTATAAACAACTGGACTTCCAAGTGCATTTGACTCTACTTTCATTCCTGGTCCACCATCATTTATAAAATGTAATACATATGTATCATTATTCGCACTTCTTGGTCCCATATCGATAAGTGAATGGTCTATAGGATTTGTATCATCATATATTACATAATTTGTAGGACCATCAGATGAAACTGCATTATGTTCTACTACTTCCGCACCTACTATATTGTTCAATGAACCATAACCATATATTCTATTAATTTTGCTACCATCAAAGGAACTATCATGCATTCCTATACCAGGACCACCAAATTCATCGCCAAGTTCTTTTGCGAAACTTTCTGATGCCATAAGTATTACTGACATCACCATCATTACCATCATTGAAAGTACTACTGTTGCTATAGTTGATACTGACATTACATTTTCATTTCTTCTCATAATTGACACCTCTCTATTTTATATTTGGAAACTTCGTTCCAGTTTTTTTTTATCTTATGGTGTCATTATAAAATTAAAATATTAATTTGTTAAGTGGTAGCATTTAAGCGATTTAGTGGTATAAATGTGGTAAATCTAATTCTATTATGGAATTCTATAATAATATGATTTTTTCTACCAATAAAGAGTTTTTAAAAATAAAATATAATCTATCATAATTACCAAAATTTACATTGAATACAATATCTCATTTATGTTGTTTATAATAAATTTTTGTGCATTTAAATTATATAAATTAACACTATAATCATTTCCATACTCATTTTTTTTAATTACTTTTCTAATTCCAAGTTTTACACCTTCCAATGTCGGTACTTTAATTTTTTTTCCCTGGCAATCATCCTCATGTTTTAAATAGCCCATTCTTATTAACCCCTTTACTATTTCAGTGCCTTTAATCTTATCCATTCCTTTCAAACTATGACAATCATTGTTAATCATCGTACAAAAATGACTAATTGAAATTTCATCATTAGAGAAATGAAATCTTTGTTTTTCACTGTCAGTTAATCTAAATGGAATAAGAAATGCTTTTTGTTTATTTCTATTACCATATCTAACTATATCAATCAATTCACAAACTTTTTTATTATACTCTACAATTTCGGGAAGCGATAATATGGTATCACCATCAAATTTAGTTTTTGATGTAGGATCTATGCCTTTTGCCAACGAAGCAGCATAATATTCTATTTCTTTTAATTCATCAAGTACCATACTAGCTCTCCCAGTTAATTGAATCTAACTCTTTAAATAATTTTTCACCCAACTCTTTGTCAACCATCTTAACAAACTCAACCTTTCCATATATATGCTCTTTATAAAAGCTACTTTCGTCTTTCACTCTCTCTCTATGACTATGTACCCCATACTTTTTACAATAATATATCTCTTGCTTCAAAGAATTAATATATTTTTTATTTACATGAACTTTTTTATTTACTACCAAGCCAGTTACCTCTTGCCGTTGATGCTTATATAATATCCGCGTCTTACTTTCATTTATTCTGAATCCTTCTTCACCTAATATTTTATTTATCATTTTTAGCATCCCGAAAATAGAATAATTGGATGAAAATGTAATATCATCCGCATACCTTGTATAACTTGCATTAAATTTTCTTGCCAGTCCTGATAACCTTTTATCTAATTTAAAACATATTATATTTGAAATAATTGGACTTGTAGGTGCCCCCTGGGGTAAATAATCATTATATGTGCATAGTCTAGATAATATATATGAAACATAATTAGTGTAACCGTAATAATAAAATAATCCAAAAACTTTATTTCTTTTGATACTCGTAAAAAAATTTTTTATGTCTACATTAAGAACGCAATTTTTATTCAAATGCACTTTTGCATTGTCTACTATTGATTTTTTTTTTACAAAACCCATGGCATACTCTGAAAAGGTAATATTATCTAGAATATTATTTAAAACCCATTTCTGAATTGTATATAGTTTTTTTGATGGTGCATTAATTATCCTTTCCCCACCACTTTTTTTCTTAATTTTGAACGTGTGATAATACTTATGTTCCAATTGTTTCAATATATACCCTAATTCCATTTCTCTAATATTTAATAACTTCGAAAAATGTTTTTTATCAACAATTATAGGCAAATGAAATTTATCAAGCCTTTCAACATAAGATTTGATTTGTGCTTCTTCCTTTTTTGACTTTAACCCATAAAACTCCATATTATACTTCTCTTTATACTCAGTATCCCCATTCCTAATATATATTAAACACACTTACTACAATAATAAAAACAAACACTAATATACTGGACCAATTGAATATTCATAGATGCTATGTGAACGGAACAACAATCGTTGAGTAGTGAACATAGCATCTATGTAATATGTTGTTACGCCAACATATTATAATAAAAGCGATATATCGCTTTTATTATAATATAAATGACCTTTTCAGAAGAAAGTAAACTATACTTTCAAATCTAGTAAGTGTGTTTAATTTAATGCTTATTTATCCACTTTGCCTTAAAAAAGCACTTATTTATTTTAAACTTTTCCTCTTTCATTTCATTTTTTTTCTCATCCTCAACCATGGTATCATCTAAAAATTTAAAATTTTCCACCTTTGATTTCCCCAAACAAACCCTTCCTTTTAATGTTAAAGAAACTATTTTATAATCATTAATATATAATAACCCTTTTTTCATCATTTCTTGAATTTCTTTAACAATATCAAAAAAAGACATTCCCATTCTACTCTTTAAATCAACAATTGAATGACTAATATTATTATCTTTAAAATACGCTAATATTAACAATTCTTTATACTCCATATCTTTCATTTGCACGCTTCTTGGTCTGCTCCTTATTATTTTGCCATATTGGCTTTGGATCATATTTTCTTGGAAATATTGGAAAACTATTACATTTATTTTTCTTGCAAAAAATACCTAATGTATTATTGGGAGTATTTGAATTAAAAGCAACCAATGCCTCTGTCTCCTCATAACCAAATATGTCCTCTTCTTTTTTTAAACCATACTTTTTTGAAATTTCACCAAATATTTTTCTACATGTTTCATTTCCATCAAATGCTTTGTTTGATTCCTCACAACCAAAAATTTTAATTATTATACTCTCATACTTCAATTCTTCAATTTGCATTTTTCCTTCTTTCATAGCATGAATAACAATATAATATATTTCTTTGCCTTTGAATTTGTCTCTATATTTTTCAATAAAACCTTTCAATGTATTTCCTGATCCACAAAAATCATCTATTATTATAATTCTTTTACCTTTTATTTTCCATTTTTCAAATTTCTCTTCATCTCTTATACTTACACATTGCCAATAATTAATTCTATTATATAATACAAATAAATTTGTATACATCTCACTACTATTAGCTTTATCTTCTTTTTCAATAGGTAAAAATATTGTTTCATCTTCATCCCATTTATTTTTTATTGATAGTATGTCATATATATCTGAAAAATAATTATTTACTCTTATTTGACCATAATACTCAAATTTATCTATTAAACTAATAATTATTTTTTTTTCTTCATAATCAAATTGTCCAAGAAAATCACCAATAACTTTCTCAAAGTGTTCTATCACCTTATCTTTTACTAATCCATTAACACACCATCTTTTTTTACAATCTTCAATCAATTTTTTATTTTCACTACTTACCAATATTTCCACCTTCCGATAGTATTAAACTATTTTATTCCAACCGAACTTGAAATCGGCAATGAAAATGCAACTGCATTCGCTTCTGTGTTTAATCCTGCTCTATCGTATATTGCTTTCATAACATCATCTTTTACTTTTTCATTTACAGCTATAAAAATCAAATCTTTTTCAGGATTTATCGTAATTTTAAATGTTTCTTCTGCTTCTTTTCTACCAGTACCTCTTGCATGCATAACTGTCCCACCCTTTGCACCTACAGCTCTTGCAGCATCCATAACTTCACCTGAGAAACCTGCATTTGCTATTACTACTATCATCTCAAATTTTTCCATACTCTTTCCTTTCAAGGCACTCTTTAAAAATACAAATTTTGTCCTTTTACAAGTTGAGGTGCCTGTTTAAAACCCTTAAAAGTTCCCTTCAATTAAATAATACTACTCACATTGTTACTTAAGAAATTAAAAAATGTAACTCCCATCACACTTGTAAGTGGCACAGTCCATGCCACACCTTTTCCATCTTTTACTTCTTCAAATTTCCTATCCAATTCTGACATAATTTTTTTTATATTGTCTTCACTTACAATACTTAAAATAACTGACTTACTTCCAATCTCATCTGAAAATATTGCTGATTTTGTAGTTCCATTTCCTATCATAGACATTTGTAAGTTTACTCCAAAATCTTCTATTAAATCAATATAGTAATCTACTTTTTTCTTTTTAATTACCACAAATAAAAGACTTAATTTTTTAGTAGATGTTAATTTCTTTTTATTAGTTATCTTTGCAAAAGGATTCATAAAATTTCTTTATCTCCATATTATTATCTTATTCAAAATATATAATCTGATTGTCATCTGCTCGTAATATTCTATTCATTGAAATTCTATCTCTAACTATCTTACTTACAATAGCTCTAAATCCAAGCAACTGTATTGTTATAAGTGGTATCATAGCAACCATTGCTACTACTCCAAATGCAAATTCCAAAACATTATTAACTCCAGCAGTTTCCACACATGCACCTACCATAAAAGGAACAATAAATGTTGATGTAAGAGGACCACTTGCCACTCCACCAGAGTCAAATGCTATGGCAGTATAAAGTGGTGGTACAAAAAGAGATAATGCAAGTGATATAAAATATCCTGGTATCAAATAAAATATTATAGAAAACCCAACCATTATTCTTACTACAGATAAAGCTATAGCTATACCAACACCGATTGATAATGCTATAAGCATTGATCTTCTTGATACACTTCCGCCTGTTACTGATTCAACTTGACTTGTAAGCACATGAATTGCTGGCTCTGCAAGTACAACTGTCATACCTATTATAAAACATATCCCTATCACTATAAATTTATCTGATTTTACTATTTGACTGCCAAGACTATAGCCTATAGGTAAAAATCCTATTGATGCAGTTGTTAAAAACATAACCAGTCCTACAAATGTAATTAACAAACCTATTACAATCTGCAATATTTTTTTGAAAGGCAATTTTATAATAAAAAAATTTAAAACAAAAAAGAATCCAAATATAAGGCCAAGTGCTCTAAATACATTGATAGATTCGTGCAATATTTTATTCATAAGTCCATAAGACAGCATCGCATCCATACTATAATCTGTAAGAGTATAACTTATAGTACCTTTTGACAAAATTAGGGATAATAAAACAACTAATATTGGTCCTACAGAGCAAAGTGCCACAAATCCAAATGAATTTTCATTACCATTTTTTCCACCCAAGGTTGTCGCTATACCAACACCAAATGCCATTATAAATGGAACTGTAATTGGTCCAGTCGTTACTCCACCTGAATCAAAAGCGAGTGGTAATAATTCCCATTTATCAATTTCTATAAGTAATGCTGAAAGTGCAAAAATCAACATATAAAAGAGTAACAAAAGTGTAGCAAGTTGTTTCTTAAATATAGCTTTTAAAAGTCCTATGACTAAAAATATTCCAACTCCCACTGCCACACTTAATATAAAAGTTTCACTATTTACTACATCTTTTACTTGTTGACTTAAAACAATCAAATCTGGTTCAGCTATAGTTACAAGTATTCCCATAAGAAGTGCTACTGCAAGTATAAGTGTTATTTTTTTTGTCTTCATAAGGCTTGAACCAGCATAATCGCCCATAAGTGTCATAGATAACCCTGCGCCTATATTAAACAATGTCATCCCTATGATAAGTGATATGGCAGACATCAAAAATAAAATTAGTTCTCTTTGCGATAAGGAAAATATTGGTGTAAGTGATACAATAAATACTATTCCAACCACTGGAAGTATTGATGTCGCTGACTCTTTAAATTTTTCTATTATTAATTTTATTTTCATACTATCTATTTATATATATAGAAATATTATTTGCCTATATATCATAATAAATTTTACAAATGTCACAAAACTAAAATAAAAACTTGTCTTCAAAATATTTTTTTAATTCATCAATTCGTATTCTTACTTGCTCCATACTATCTCTTTCTCTTATGGTAACTTGCTTATCATTTTCAGAATCAAAGTCATATGTTATACAATATGGAGTGCCTATTTCATCTTCTCTTCTATATCTTTTCCCAATAGTTCCTCTATCATCAAAGTCACACATATAGTATTTACATAGTTCTTCATAAATTTTCATAGCAGGCTCTGACAATTTTTTAGACAGTGGAAGTATAGCTATCTTTATAGGAGCAAGCACTGGATGGAAATGCATAACTGTTCTTACATCTCCTTCTCCTACAACCTCCTCATCATATGCTGCACATATAAATGCAAGAGTAACTCTATCAGCGCCAAGTGATGGCTCTATAACATATGGAGTATATTTTTCATTTGTTTCTTCATCAAAATATTGAAGGTCTTGACCTGACTCTTTCATATGCTGTGATAAATCATAATCTGTTCTGTCTGCAATTCCCCAAAGTTCGCCCCAACCAAATGGGAATAAAAACTCTATATCAGTTGTTGCCTTACTATAGAAAGACAACTCCTCTTTATCGTGGTCACGAAGTCTTAGTTGTTCATCTTTTAATCCAAGACTATGTAGCCAATCTATACAATATTTTCTCCAATATTCAAACCATTCTAAATCTGTACCTGGCTTACAGAAGAATTCTAACTCCATTTGCTCAAACTCTCTTATACGGAAAATGAAATTACCTGGAGTTATCTCATTTCTAAATGACTTACCAACTTGAGCTATACCAAATGGTATCTTTCTTCTACTTGTCCTTTGCACATTTTTAAAATTAACAAATATTCCTTGTGCAGTTTCTGGTCTTAGGTATATAGTATTTTTTGCATCTTCAGTAACACCTTGAAATGTTTTGAACATAAGATTAAATTCTCGTATATTAGTCCAGTTGTGCTTTCCACAATCAGGACAAGGAACATTATGTTCTTTTATCCAAGTTTCCATCTCTTCATGAGACCAGCCATCAATTGATGATGTAAGTTCTATATTATTATCTTTTGCAAAATCTTCTATAAGTTTATCTGCTCTATATCTTTGCTTACATTCTTTACAATCCATAAGAGGGTCTGAAAAAGAACCAAGATGACCTGATGCAACCCAAGTCTGTGGGTTCATAAGAATAGCTGCATCAAGCCCCACATTATACTTTGATTCTTGCACAAACTTTTTTCTCCAAGCATCCTTTATATTATTTTTTAGTTCTACTCCGAGATTACCATAGTCCCAAGAGTTTGCAAGGCCACCATATATTTCAGAACCAGGAAATAAAAATCCTCTGTTCTTACATAATGCCACAATTTTGTCCATAGTATAAAATTCTTTACTCATAAATCCTCCTTTTGGGGCTCGCATAGCTCGCCCATACGATGTGGCTCGCCATTGACATTGTCATAAAATAACGAGCGACATCAAAATATGTTAAAATGATTTTATATTGTCATCTTCAGCATCAGTTGTCTTATCTATCTCTATAATTTTAAGTTCATAACTTGAGCCATTTTCCAACATAACTTTTACTATATCATTTACATTCTTTTCAAGCAGTGCTTTTCCAAGTGGTGACTCTATACTCACTTTATTTTTCATAGAATCTGCTCTAATAGAAGTTACTATCTTATATACTTCTTCATCCCAAGAATCTTCACTAACTCCTTCTTCAACAAATCTAACTTTTACTGTATTATTAAGACTTACACCACTTATATTTTTATCATCTAATATGATTGCATTCTTAATCATATTTTCAAGGTAGTCTATTCTTGAATTATTCTCTCTATTATTTTTTTTAGCAGCATAGTATTCAAAATTTTCAGATAAATCTCCTTGCGCTCTTGCCGCCTTCAAATCTTCTAGTATCTTTGGTCTTAATACTAATTTTCGTTCTTCTATCTCTGCTTGAATTTTTTTTATATCATCCTTTGTTAATTTCTCATTGCCCATTTTTCTTTTTACCTTCTATATAATTAATCATAAATACTAGTCTATCATACATCACGTCATTAAATTTTTTATTGTAGTGAATACCATCTTCTGACATATATTCATTTCCGACACAATCACTCATATCTATAAAATAAACCGTATCAGGAAATTCCATTATTACTTTTCTAATCATAGCATCATATTCTGCAGTAGTAAATTGCATATTCATAGCACTGCCTAATCCATAAAACATATAAGAATGAACTATGACATATTTATTCATCATTTTAGCCACTGCAAAAAGATTTCTAAGCTCACTTTCAAATTCGCTTGGATGAGTATTTCTATGTCTATCATTTACACTTATAGATAAAAATAATATCTTTTTATAAGCTGTAAATGCATCAAAAAGTTTCTCCCAGTTTTCTTCTATCGTATGTCCTTCTTGAAAAAATGGATATAGCTTTAACTCTTTACCTTTTTCATCATTATAAAACCTCTGCGCATATGAATCCCCTGCTACCAAAACTTCCATCATAGAACCAGGACCATTATCCATCAAAGAATCTATACCACCAGTCACTATTCTTTCTGCTGCAAATGTCTCAAGTGCCAAAGACACAACAACTGCAACTACTATTAATTTTTTAAATATTTTTTTCATAATTCACATTTTAAAAATATATCATTATAACACAACATAGGGCAACCTGTGCCCTATATCAATGCTCATTTAATACATATATGATACCACAAAACTTAATTTAATGCAATTTTATCTTTTAAGAAAATAAACTATTTAATTTATAATTCTCTTACATCTTTTTCTTCAACATGCTTATAAATAGTATCTTCCATAGGAACTAAAATATCATAAGATGGTCCATCACATTCCAAAGCTCCATATTTATCTACAACTTCTATAGTTCCTCTCTTCACTTCGCCATTAAAAGAAAACTCAACTTTATCATGCACTTTAAACTTTGCAACTTCTTCTATATTATCAATCTTATCTCCTATCACATATTGTTTTATGTGGTCTTTGCTATCTACTAATACAATTTCATACTTACCTTTTCTCAATAATAAAAATGGTTTTTTAACTTCTGTATGACCTACTATTTGTTTTTCAAAATACATATCTTCTATAAGTGAATAAGGTCTTATCCAAGTTGGACCTTGAGTCACATCATCCCCAAATTGATTCCATCCACAAAACCTAAATGGCTCAAATTGAGATTCATGAAATGCCTTATTTACATCTTCAATAGTTTTAAAATTATTATTTTTCATCCAAGTTTTAGAAAAGCCTGCATGTGATAATACATATCCATCAATTTCAGTTGCTATGTCCATATATGGAAAAAATTCTTTCATTGCATCCTTTATATCATAAAACTTTTCTTTTTGTTGTCCAGACATATCTTCATTCATTAAATAGCCCAAATCATGATTGCCAATTAACAAATACACTTTGTCATTATATTTTTTCTTAAACTCAACAAATTCTCTTAAATTTTCTATTTGATTAACTTCTTTCCAATCATTATGCCATTGATCAAACCAATCACCTAATTGGACAATATAATCAAACTCATCAATCTTATCAACGCAAGATTTCCAATGAGTTGTTCCATGGACATCTGGGATTACCAATGTTTTTTTCATAGTTGCTCCTTATAATACTTTTTAGAGATTCCCTATATTCAATTATTATAGCACATAACTCCATATTATTGTTAATGGCACCTCGAAAAAGTCCACATAGAGGATAAGAAACTCTAACTCACATCGTTCCTAAGAGTTTCTTTATATCAATTTTCTACTTTTTCGAGTTAAGGTTCCCTTAAACCATAAGATTAAGGAAATACTTAATAATACATTCCCACTGCTGCATTTAAAATTGGCTCTTCTAATCCTCTGCCATATGTAAATGCTGCATATAATAGTAAACTCGTCAAAACTAAAAATACAATTGTGATTATGCTCAATACTACAATCCCTATAGGGGTGTAATCGTGAAGTACACCTGACTTTCTTATTTTTTTATATGTTTTATTTGACATATGACTCCTTTCGTAATCATGAGATCATTTTGGATATAACTATTTAGAAAATGTTTTAAGGTCTAATCATTAAATGTTATCTCATTTTTACTACAATATTTTACCAAATCATATGTCCAAAAAAATGGACATAAAAAAAGAAAGGCTTCATAGCCTTCCTCAAACCGTAGACAAACTGGGTTAAAAAATATAAATATAACCCAGTTTTTTATTTTCAAACAAATATTTTGTGAATTTTAGTGGAATTATT
>CADCOW010000032.1 GCA_902803205.1 uncultured Eubacteriales bacterium
TATAATTCATTATCGCTCTGCCCTCATTTTATTATTTAAAAAATCATCATATGCAAGTTTTATTCCTGTCTCAAGTTCTGTTTTATAAGTCCAACCAAGTGCCTTCGCTTTTGACACATCAAGTAATTTTCTTGGAGTTCCATTTGGTTTACTTGTATCCCACTTTATCTCTCCATTATAGCCTATGATTTTTGCCACAAGTTTTGTAAGTTCTTTTATACTAATTTCTTTTCCTGTACCTGCATTTACAGTTTCATTTCCACTATAATTATTCATAAGAAATACACAAAGTTCAGCAAGGTCATCTACGTATAAAAACTCTCGAAGCGGTGAGCCATCACCCCAACATACCACTTCTTTTATATTATTAACTTTTGCTTCATGAAATCTTCTTATAAGTGCTGGCAAAACATGGCTATGTGTTGGATGATAATTATCATTTGGACCATAAAGATTTGTTGGCATAACAGATATGTAGTCTGTTCCATACTGTTTATTTAAAAATTCACAGTATTTAAGCCCAGAAATTTTAGCAAGTGCATATGCTTCATTTGTTTTTTCAAGTGTACCTGTAAGTAAATATTCTTCTTTTATAGGTTGCATTGCATTTCTTGGATATATACAAGAAGAACCTAAAAATTCCAATTTCTTACACCCATTCTTCCATGCAGAATTTATAACATTCATTTCAAGCATCATATTTTCATACATAAAATCAGCAAGTGCTTCATTATTTGCTACTATGCCACCTACTTTTGCAGCTGCAAGAAATACATACTCAGGTTTTTCTAACTCAAAAAACTCTGCTACTTGATTTTGATTTATCAAATCAAGTTCTTTATGAGTCCTTAAAACAAGATTGGTATATCCTTCTTTAATTAATTCTCTTACTATAGCAGAGCCAACCATACCATTATGCCCTGCAACATATATTTTTGAATCCTTATTCATCATATCTATTACTAAATTTTACTATTTCTATTATTTGCTTCCATCTTAGCAAGTTTTAAATCATGTTCACTCATTATTTTTACAAGTTCTTCATAAGAAGTTTTTTGTGGATTCCAGCCCAGTTCTTTTTTTGCCTTACTTGGATTGCCAAGAAGATTGACTACATCTGTTGGTCTATAAAAGTCTTTTGATACTTCTACTAATACTTTTCCAGTTTTTACATCTATCCCTTTTTCATCTATTTCCTTGCCTTCCCATTTAAGTTCTATGCCTACATTTTTAAATGCTAAAGTTGCAAACTCTCTTACCGAGTGTTGCACACCAGTAGCTATCACATAATCATCCGGTTTATCCGCTTGTAATATAAGCCACATACATTCTACATAATCTTTTGCATACCCCCAGTCACGAAGTGAATTAAGATTGCCAAGATATAATTTATCTTGCAAGTCACACGCTATTCTACCAGCTGCTATAGTTATCTTCCTTGTAACAAATGTCTCTCCCCTTCTTTCAGACTCATGATTAAAAAGTATACCATTTGATACAAACATATCATATGCTTCTCTATACTCTTTACTTATCCAAAATGCATATTGTTTAGCAACTGCATAAGGGCTATAAGGATGAAATGGAGTTGTTTCAGTTTGTGGCACCTCTTCAACCTTACCATATAGTTCAGATGTAGAAGCTTGATATATTCTTGTTTTTTTATTTAAATTAAGCATTCTAACTGCTTCAAGGATTCTAAGAGTACCTGTCGCATCTACATTTGCAGTAAATTCAGGCTCTTCAAAACTTACTTGCACATGACTCTGGGCTGCAAGATTATATATTTCATCAGGTTCTATTTCTCTTATTAATCTCATTATATTTAAAGAGTCTGTCATGTCCCCATAATGAAGATTAAGCTTTTCTTTTATATGCTCTATCCTATCATGTCTTTCTATTGAATTTCTCCTTATGATACCATGAACTTCATACCCCTTATCAAGTAATAGTTCTGATAAAAAAGAGCCATCTTGTCCTGTTATTCCTGTTATAAGTGCTTTTTTCAAAATTATCTCCTTTTAGCAGATAATATCTGCCTCTACAAAATCATTTACATCTATAATATTATAATACATTTACTATTTGTTTACAAGTTTTGTCAAAAATAGAAACTTTGAATTGGTATATAAATATCTTGAAAAAAGTCTTACTGGGTCTTGCATAAGTCTATATAACCATTCAAGATTATTCTTTTGCATCCACTTAGGTGCTCTTTTTATATTCCCTGCAAAATAGTCAAATGCAGCACCAATTCCTACCATAAGACCATTTACTCTATCTTTATGCTCATACATCCATATTTCTTGCTTTGGTGCACCAAGTCCTACCCACACAAAATCAGGATTTGCAACATTTATTTCTTTTATAACATCTTTATCTTCAATCTCAGTCAATTTTCTAAATGGAGGACTATACATCCCAACTATATTAAGTTTTGGAAAATCTGATAATAATCTTTTTCTTAATTTATTTAGTGTATCTTCTGTGCTTCCATAAAAATAATGCTTATAATTATTTTCTTCACTTATTTTTAATATCTCATAAAAAAAATCTGGACCAGTAGTTCTATCCATATCTTTAAAACCATGTTTTCTACCATA
>CADCOW010000033.1 GCA_902803205.1 uncultured Eubacteriales bacterium
CAGGGGTTCAACTGATATGAAGTCAGGGCTCGCTGTTGCACTCAAAACATTTGAATATGCTGCACAAGAAATTGGAAAAGAAAAATTAAAAAGAAATTTTAAAATAATATTTACAGTAGATGAAGAAGCGGATATGAAGGGCGTTGAGAAAGTCATAAAAGATGCTTGGGTAAATGAAAATTCATTGGTGGCAGATCTTGAGCCAACTGATAAGATGATACAAGTTTCGCATAAAGGAAGATTTTGGGTTAAGATAAATGTGAAAGGAAAAACTGCTCATGCAAGTCGCCCAGAACTTGGCATTGATGCAAATGCAACACTCGCAGAGATTATTTCGTTTATAAGAAATGAAGTTGCAAAACTGCCAGTAGACAATGAACTTGGAAAAACAACTGTGACATTTGGACTTATGAGTGGTGGTTATGAGCCTTATGTGGTGCCTGACAGTGCTTATGTGACTTGTGATTTTAGACTTGCACCACCTACCTATAATCATGATATAATAAGAATAATTAATTCAGCTATTGCAAATGTAAAAAAACTCATTGCAAATGATGTAAGAGTCACATATGAAATTACTGGTGATAGAGAATATGTAAAAAAGAATGACGACTCAAAATTATTAAAAGCGATGAAAGATACCTTAAGAGAGCTTCATACAGAAACAAAAAATGATGATTACTTGCCTGTAGTTACAGCATTCCCAGGATATACAGATACTGCTGTTATCGCATCAAAACTTAAAAATGGTGAGACACTTTCTTATGGACCTGGAAGTCTTGCACTCGCACATAAACCGGATGAGTATGTATTGTTAAGTGACATTGAGAGATGCGAGAGGGTGTATAGAAAATTAGTTACGCAATTACTATTATAGTCATATAACTTTACGACTATCCCGCTTTCGTGCTTGGTCCTCACAGGAAGAATTACTAATATTTTAGAACTTTGCTAAAAGCAGTCGCAAAAAAGCTCAACGGTCGAGCTCGCACATATGTAGGGGCGAACTTTGGGAGCCCTCAAGAGTGCTCGCTCTCTTATCCGGTGACTTTTTTGCTCCTAACACAAAGTTCTAAAATATAAGTAAATCTAACCTGTTGCGGAACCACTCAAGCGGGATAGAAGTAAAGTATAATACATATTAAATATATTATTAAAGGAATGAATTAATATGAAAATTATTAAAAATTGGAAATTAGCATTGGTAGTAATGGGACTTTTACTCGCATCTTGCGCTCCCAACACACTTAACAAAAAGGCGACTGAGATTGCGAAGAGTTTTTATACAGACTATTTAAAGGCCTGTGATACTTTAGATGAGAAGAAAATTTTGAATGTTAAAAAGACATACATGACTGAAACGATGATAGAGGAGATTGCTTTACGAACACGACAACTTGATGCAGATGCAGTAACTGGTGTCCAAGACTCAACTGGTATGAAAAATAAACTTGTGGTAGAAGAAGGTGAAAATGATGAATGGGCTGTAGTGACATTTGATATGAAAACTGAAGAAGGAAAGCCTTATAGAATTTATGAAATAAAACTTCATTTTAGAGATGTGGATAAGAAAAGACTAATTGATACACTTGATATGACAATCTATGATGTGGATGAAGATGGGGATAAAATAAAAAATGAATATAAGACGAAATGGGCAAATAAAGAAATATTAAGTGAAGAAGATAAAAAAGATATGTCAGAAATGAAAAGATATTTTGATGAATTAGAAGATGAAGGATATATAGGATAAAAATGGCAAAAGTTGTATCAGTAAAAAATTTAACAAAAATTTATCAGCTTTATAATAAGCCTATTGATAGGCTAAAAGAAGCAGTTAATCCATTTAAGAAAAATTATCATAGAGATTTTTATGCTCTTAATGATATAAGTTTTGATGTTGAGAAAGGTGAATCATTTGGAATTATTGGAGTAAATGGTTCAGGTAAATCAACGCTTCTTAAAATATTAACAGGTGTTTTGAATAAGACTTATAGTGAAGCAAATGTAGATGGTAAAATTGCAGCATTACTTGAACTTGGTGCTGGTTTTAATATGGATTATACTGGAATTGAAAACATTTACATGAATGGAACGATGATGGGATTTTCTAAAAAAGAGATGGATGAAAAACTTGATAAAATTATTGAGTTTGCAGATATTGGAAATTTTATTTATCAGCCAGTTAAACAATATAGTAGTGGTATGTTTGTTCGCCTTGCATTTGCACTTTCAATAGCGGTTGAACCAGAGATACTTATAGTTGATGAAGCACTTTCGGTTGGTGATATTTTCTTTCAAACAAAATGTTATAAGAGAATGGATGAGTTGAAAGAAAAAGGAACTACTATAATAATGGTTACTCACGACCTTGGGGCTGTGATAAAGTATTGCGATAGAACAATGGTACTTAATAGTGGGAAACAGATTGCTATTGGAACTCCACATGAGATGGTTGATTTATATAAAAAAATTCTTGCAGGGCAGGAAGTTAGTGTAAATGATTTTTCTGCAGATAGTGATAGTCATATAGTAGGTGGAGATGAAGTGATGAAGCAGGAAAGCCCTTGTGTAGGAGCGGATATCATACGCCCATTAAAAGAATTTATGTCAATTAACCCACACGCTGATATATATGGAGATATGAAAGCAGAGTTTATTGATTTTGGAATTGTTGATCAAAAAGGTAATCCTGCCACCGTGATAGTTAAAGGTGAAACATTTACTATAAGAGAAAAAATAAAAATGAATGAAAAAGTTAATAATCCAATATTTACTTGGACTATAAAAGATAAAAGAGGCACAGATCTTACAGGTACAAACACTATGCTTGAAAAGATTGATACTGGTGTTGGAGAAAAAGGGAAAGTATATGATGTATCATTTACTCAAAAAATGTTATTGCAAGGTGGTGAATATCTTTTATCTATGTCGTGCACAAGTTTTGAAGGTGATGAATTAAAAGTTCATCATAGAATGTATGATGTTATCAGTCTTACTGTTCTTATAAATGAAAATAAAGTTGGAATATTTGACTCGGAAAGCAAAGTGACAATAAAATAATTGTATTGGAAAGATTTGTTGCTATTAAATATATTATACAAGGAGTACTAATATGGAACATAAATTTATTGGAAGAATTGTATCAGTAGTTTTAACTATAAGTATGGTTATTGGTGGATGTAGCATAAAAGAAAAAGTTGCAGAAAATAAAGTTGAAACAACTGAAA
>CADCOW010000034.1 GCA_902803205.1 uncultured Eubacteriales bacterium
AGTATTAAAAAGAAAATTCCTTATGTGCCAGAGGTTGCTATAACCTTAGGTTCTGGTCTTGGAGATTTTGTAAATAATTTAAAAATTGATTCAGTAATAGACTATAAGGATATTAAAAATTTCCCAAAGGCAACAAATCAAAATCATAAAGGAAAATTTATATTTACACAAATTAATGGTGTGAAAACTCTTGTGATGCAAGGAAGAATCCATTTTTATGAAGGATATAGTGCGGTGGAAGCAGTTCGTCCTGTCCGTCTTATGGCGATGATGGGAGTTAAGAAATTTATAGTTACAAATGCAGCAGGTACTTGTAATAAAAATTATAAGGTTGGAGATTTTATGATTATAAAAGATCATATATCATTTTTTGCACCTAATCCTCTTATTGGTGAAAATGTAGAAGAACTTGGAACGAGATTCCCTGATATGACAGATATATATGACAAAGATATTATAAAAGTTATGAAAAAAGTTGCTACAAAAAATAAAATCAAAATGCAAGAGGGTGTATATATACAACTTAAAGGACCATCATTTGAAACTGCAACTGAAATAAAAATTGCAGGAAAACTTGGAGCTGATGCAGTTGGGATGAGTACTGTGATTGAAGTAATTGCTGCAAGACATGCAGGGCTTAGAGTTGGTGGCATAAGTGTTATAACAAATATGGGTACAGGGCTTTCAAAAGTAAAACTTAGTGATGATGATGTGAGAGAAACTGCAAATAAGATAGCAAAGAAATTTGAAAAGTTGGTAATTGGTATCATTAGCAATTTAAAATAGCTACTTAAAAGGTATTTATGGAAAATGAATATACATTGTATTTAGATGAAAGTAAATCTGTTGATAATATTTTTGTTATCGGTGGTTTTGCTTGCCATATAAGTAAAGAGGAAGAGATAGAAAGAAAACTTCAAAAATTAAAAGAAAAAGTGTGGAAAAATTCTAAGACAAGAGCGGAAAAAGTTTTTCATGCAACTGACTATGTAAGAAAATATCCAAGAGCTTTTTTGGAATTGATTGAGATAGTGAGAGAAGTTAAAGGTGTAATATTTGCAACAGTAATAAAACTTGATGAGTTGACAGAATTATTTGGAACTGGGTATAGTAAAAGTAATAAGATATCATTTGCACTTGTAGAGGATCCATTTAATATAGCACTTGAAAAAATCATAGAGAATTACACACATTTTCTATATTATAAAAAAGGATTTGGGAAAACAATATATGAATCAAGAAGTGTAGAAGATGAAAAGTGGATGACAAGTCCAGATTATATGTTGAAAAAAGATTATTTGAGAGTTATTTCAAATAATAAGGGAATAGTGTATGTAAATGATGCGGCATTAAAATTTTGCAATACTAATTTTTCAGTGAAAAGAAAAAAAGAAGATGTAGCTGGGCTTCAAATTGCAGACAATATAGCTTATGTGATTGCGAGATCTATGAGTCATTCACTTAAACAAATTGCAGATATAGACAAAATATTTGATGATATATTTGATTTAGCATATAATGGTAATTTTGATAGAATAAAAAAAGATTTAAGACATTTTTATGGAATAAGGATATTACCTGAAATGTTTAGAACTATACCGATGGAACGAAAAGGAGGAGAGCAAATAAAATATTATAATCATATGATAAAACAACTTGAAGAAAGAGTTAAAAATCTTATGAAAGTAGATAAGGATTATAATACATAAAATAGTAGTTATGAATAATAATGAAGAAGTAAAAGAGAAAACACAAGAAAAATTAGTAATTGAAGTGAAAAAAAGGACAATTTTTAAAAGTATTATAGGAATACTTATATTATTTGTTGTTTTGTTTTTTGTGTATAGCATTTTTTTTGCAAAGAAAAGGACAGTGAAGACAGTTATTAGTTCGATGCTTACTGATCAAAAAGTAATAAGTCAGTTGTCAACTCTTATGATACCATATGGTGGCGTGTATGAAGAGCATGATAGTGAAGAAAAAACAAAATATATAGCATATAGAGGAACTGTAACTTATGGGATAGATTTTTCAACAGTAAATGTAGAATATGATGAAGATGAAAAAATCATAATAGTTCAAATCCCAGATGTATATCTGACAAATGCATTCGTTGAGCCAAGTTCGTTATCATCTATACCGGAAGGTAAGGTAGAAGATTTGATGAAGCGACTTAGTAAATGTGAAAATGATTTGAAAGAAAAATTTAATAATAAAGATGATGAGATGATGAAATATGCTTATGATAGTGCAAGAGAGACCTTACTTAATTTTTTAAAACCAATAGTTGATGCTATGGATGGTGAATATAAAATATGGATTGAATAAAATTCATAAAAGGAATAAGTATGAAATATAAAGATATTAAAAAAGCAATTAAGAATTATTATGTGCTATTAATGATTATGCTAATAACATTTATAACAAGTTGTAATAAAATAGAAAATGTTAAAGAATTTAATTTGCTTGATTTACAAAAAATATCAGTTCTTAATACTCTCAGTTGTTCGTTTAAAAATGTTTTAACATATGAAGTTCCAAATACAGTTTTTGGTATTAGTTTACCAAGTGAAAAATATTTTCTTGAATATAATGCTATTGTTGATATAGGTATAAATATGAAAGAAATAGAATTTGATAAAGAAACAAAGACAATAAGAATACCTAAAGCAAAAATTATGGGAGAAATAAATTATGATATAGATAGCATGAAATCTTATGGATACAAAAAGTTGGTGTTGTCTAATCTAAATATAAATGTTATCCAAGAAAAATTATCAGAGTCACTTGTAGAACTTAAAACTAAAATAGAAGATAATCAATCTATAATGGATAAGGCACAGAGTCTTGCACTTAGTCAAATTGAAAGTTTAATAAATAATGTATATACAGTGGCAGGCAGGGCACCTGATTTTAATTATGCATTGAAGTAAAATAGATAATTTAGTACTTAAGGAGAAAAGTTTATAACAATGAAAACACCAAAGAAGAGAATAGAAAAATCAGCTTTTAGTAAGAAGATTGA
>CADCOW010000035.1 GCA_902803205.1 uncultured Eubacteriales bacterium
AGTTGATAGAGCACTTGAAAGCTATATTGATTACCTAATATTCAATGAAGAAGAAAAGACTAAGAAAAAAAGATATGACAAAATAGATGTTAAGAATTATTATTTACTTTCTATATCTAATAAGGAGGATTGCTATTTTCATGATACTGAAGTTGGTGACAAAGAACTTGATATAGAGTCATATGAACATAGTGGGATGACATCAACATATTACATAGTGAATTATTAAGGTAGAGCATTTTAATAAAAGGTTAAAATATGGTGAAATAATATATTGCCAAGTTTTAGGAATGAATTCCGAAAACTTGGCAATTTTCATAAGTTTTGGGAATGAATTCCGAAAACTTGACATTTCGTCCTAGATTTAGTACAATATTACTAGAAAAATGGTATTTTTGAGGTTTTAATGGTAAAAAGAGTTGAATACTTTGAAAGGTTACTAAAGTTCAAAGACAAAGGGCTAATAAAAGTAATAACTGGTGTAAGGCGGTGTGGCAAGTCCACATTGCTTTTAATGTATAAAGATTATTTACTTGAAAATGGGATAAGCGAAGATCACATCATTTTTATAAATTTTGAAGATTTAGATAATGAAGAGCTTACGAATTACAAGGCATTATATGATTTTATAAATGCATTAATAAAAGATGACAAAAAATATTATATCATACTTGATGAAATTCAAAATGTAAATAAATTTCAAAAAACAATTGATAGTTTATATCTCAAAACAAATGTCGACATATACATTACGGGATCAAATGCATATATGTTGTCATCTGAAATTGCAACTTTGATTTCTGGCCGATATGTGCAAATAGAAATGCTTCCATTATCATACAAAGAATACAGAGAAGGGATGAAAGAAAATAATAAAGAAGCGAACTTAATGTCTTACATAGAAAACACTTCATTTCCGCAAGTTATTCAATTTGCAAATGATAAAGAGTTAATAAAAGAATATGTTGAAAGTTTATTTAATACGATAGTAGTGAAAGACATTTTAAATAGAAATAAAATAAGTGACATTATAGTTTTCAAAAGCATTTTAAGATTTATAATAGATAACATAGGATCAACTATATCTAGTAAAAAAATATCTGATACTTTAACTTCCGATGGTAGAAAAGTTGATGCAAAGACTGTAGAAAAATATATAAATGCAATGATCGAAAGTTATATCTTATATCAAGTGAAGAGATATGACATAAAAGGCAAACAATATCTCAAATCTCAAGAGAAATATTATATAGTAGATGTTGGATTTAAATATTCCCTTGTTCCAAATAGTAGACTTGACTTAGGTCACATCATAGAAAACATAGTTTATCTAGAACTAATAAGAAGAGGTTATAAAGTATTTATAGGTAAGACAAATGAATATGAGATTGATTTTGTGGCACATAAAGGTGATGAAATAGAATACATCCAAGTAACTGCAAGTATAAGAGATAGTCAAACTTATGAACGCGAAATGAGACCATTTAAATCTATAGATGACAACTATGAAAAAATAATATTAACCTTAGATGATGACTTAGATGAAAATGATAATGGGGTGAAGATTATGAATGTGGAGAGGTGGATTCTGGGTGAGGGGCAATATTTTATATAAGAGGAGGAGTAGTATATAGCGAAAAAGCTATAAAAAGATGAATATGGAAATAGGATGGGTTGATTTTTTAAAAGAAGATCAAAATAGAGTTCAAGATTTAATAAGGTCATTAGATGAAGGCGCAGTTGACGAGTTGGGACTAGGAAGGATAAGGGATGCCTTTGCAGATTATTTTTTTCCTGGAACATCAACTGTACAGACTAGAGCGAAATATTTTTTGTTAGTGCCAAAAATGTTGTATGAAATAGCAAGAAAATGTAAAACAACAAATGAAATTGAAGAGTTAATGAATAAGAAAGAAAAAGAGTATCGTAATAGTTTGTGTAAACAATTAATGAACGATAAAAAAGATAAAAGGGATACAGACTGGGATGGGATTATAGGTGGTTCGTTATTTGAAGAAAAAGGTTGGGTTATTAGACCACATAGAGATATTTATTGGAATGGTATAAAAACATATGGTATTTGCCAAATGCCTCCCCAAGAAAAGAATCTTTCAGTCAATGGTTTTGTTAAGAGATTAATTGATTCTAAGAAAAAAGATTATGATGCCAAGAAAAAAGACTATGATGACGACGAAAAATGGTCATACAAAATAAATAGTGATTTTTTAAACATATGTGAGATAGTTAACGAAAAAAATATTGAGCTAAATGATAAAGAAGCGGATTTTCTTAAAAAAAGAATATGTAACAGTAAAAAAGATTCATTGTTGGCAATAATTTTAAATGATAAAAATTTATATGAACTAATTAAAGAAGATGAGGTTAAAAGTTTTAAAGATTGTTATAAAAAAATAAAGAAAAAAATAACTGATAATGAATTACTAGAGAACTTAATATTGGCCAATAAGTTTAACAATTTAGCAATAATATTATTTAGAGAGTATAATAAAATATTAGGAACTATAAAGGAAGAAGATTTAAATGACAAAGATGATAATATAGCTGATGATATTATAAATGAAGATGAGTTAAAAAAAATTAAAGAAATAGCAAAAATAAGTGATAATTCAGAATTATATAAATTTTTGCTCGCGGTTATTGAAAATATTAGGAATAATGAAGATAATAAAGGTATTATAACTGAGAGAGAAAAAAGAATAAAAAAAGATAAATCAAAAATTTACAAAAAAGAAGAAGGTAAGGATAGTTTTAAAGAAGGCGAATGGGTTGGAATGATAGAACTTGATTATAGATATAAAAATGCAAAGAAACTCATAACAGATATATACAATGCAAAAAAATAAAGGAGATAATAATGTTTAATAGAAAAAAAGACCTTAAAAGTAGTGATAATAAGATTTATACAAAGCAATTATTGCCACCTGAAGGATATGAGTTTGATTGTGGAATTGCCACTACTTATTCTTTAGATTTAGACACTTTGATTTTAGTTTCACTTTGTCTAGGGTTAAATAGACAAAGTATAAGTAATAAAACAAGTGAAACAGAAGTTTTAAATGCGATGAATAACATTATAGGTAAAATTGTTGTTTTTTGTGAAGCTGGTCAGATAAAAGCATCAACGAATAGTAACAATTTCTTATTTTGGTTAGAAAAAATTGTCAAACAAATACAAGTGCCATCAGACAATAATAACAAATTTCCAGCCTTTCACCCTAAGGTATGGCTAATAAAGTATAAAAAGTCTAACGAAAATACAAATGAAGGTCAAAAAAAGAGTTTAAATATAGAGTAATTATATTAAGTCGAAATTTAAGTAAAGATAAAAGCTGGGATTTGGTTGTGGCGGTTGATTCGGCAGAAGGAATGAGTGGGAAAACTAATATTGATACAAAGCCTATAAAAGAGTTTGTATATTATTTAAAAAAACAATTTGATAAAGAAGATGATAGAGGAGAAATATTAAAAAATATACTTAACGATATTGATAATATTTCCTTTGAGGATAAATTAGATTTTTATCCAATAGGAATTAAAACAGAAGCTAAACAAATAAAGAAAGAAAAGTTGTTTAATGATGAAAATAAAGTTGAGTATGACAAGGTCGTAGTGATGACGCCATTTATCACATGGAATGTAATTGAAAATATTTTAAAAAAGACAAATAAATTATATTTGTTTTCAAGAAAAAATGAAATTGACAAATGTAATGATTTATATAAATATAATCAAAATAATAATCAAGATAATAAATTAGTTTTATTAGTTAAAAATCCAAATATGTATAGTGACAATCAAGAAGAAAAAGATGATACTAATTTTAAAAATAAACATCAAACTATTGATGACAATTTTGATGATGATATACATGCTAAAATATATATTGCAGAAAAAAGAAATAAAAAGAAATATGTAGATATGTATTTGGGATCTATGAATGCTACATATAGTGCATTAAATAGTAATATAGAGTTTGTGGCCGGCATACAAAACAATAAGGAAAATGGTAAGATATATGATTGTGATAGCTTTTTGGAAGATTTATTAGTTTATAGGAAAGTTAATGAAGATTTTAAAGACAAAATCAGCATTATTGATGAGGGGAAGAGTCCATTTATAGAATATAAAAACATAGTCCATAATGATGAAATAGAAGAAAGTGATAGATTAGTGAAGAAAATGCAGGATATAATTAAAACTTTTATTTCATGTAATCCAAATGGAGAGTTAGAGCAAGAGAATGAAAGTTCTAGCAACAAGAACAAGTTGGTAATTAAGCTTAATGATAAGTATAAAATAGAAAGTTGTAAAGAAAAATTTGATGTATACTTAGAGCCTGTTGGCTTTGAGAATAAGAATAAAAAGTATGAATTTACAGATTCAATAGAGTTTGAAATAAATAAAGAAGATAAACTGAGATTAACACAATTTTATAAATTGAAAATTGAGGTCGAGAATAATAAAAATAGAGTGGAAAGAACTATATTTATACCTACGAAGGGGTTATCAACAGATGTTGATAGAAGAGATGAAGCGGAAAAGAATATTATAAATGATATGGCAAAATTTGTTGAATACTTAATGTTGAAGTTTGGAGGAAGGGTTAGAGAAGATTATGATAGTTCAGAAGAAAAAGATTTAGGTTTCAGTGGCGACAGTTATTATAATTATAGTATAAGCATAGGTATATATGAAACATTATTAAAAAATATTAGCAATGTTGATATGAAAGAAGATGATATTGAAAGATTAATAAATCTATATAAAAATATAATGAAAGTTAATAAGACCAATATTAATAATAACTTAATGAGTATAGAAAGCCTTTTAAACACTTTTAAAAGTGCAAAGAAGGATATAAATTTATAAAAAATAATTATAAATATGTGGGGCCTGATAATATGTCAAAGGAAAACATCTCTAAATGTAAAAGTAAAATAGACATTGATAAGTGCGTAAAAAAAATATTATACAATAAAAATATAACTGAAGATTGGGTTGGCAAAAAATTTTGTGGGAATTCTAAAACAATAGCAGATAAACTAAATGATGTAGCAAAACAATTAAAAGAATTTCAAAAAGCTACAGTATCACATGTTTATGAAAGGTTTTTAGAACAAGATAGGATTTTGGTCGCAGATGAAGTTGGGCTTGGCAAAACAATGATAGCAAAAGGAACTATTGCTGCTATGCTATTAAAACATGTATATAGTAAAGGAAATAAGCCATTTAAAGTGGTATATATATGTTCTAATCATAGTATTGCAAAACAAAATATTTCAAAGTTAGATGTATTGGGAAACAACACACTTATTAGGTCAAGGCTCTCTTCCTTGCATTTCGAAATTGAGAAAATAAAGGATTGTAATAACAAATCACCTTTAGAATTAATTGCTTTAACTCCATCAACTTCTTTTGATCTAGGAAGAGGGGAAGGAAATGCATGGGAAAGAGCTTTAATTTATAATACAATTTCGCACTTAAAATTAATAAAAAGTAATAATATAAAAAAAATAGATAGAATATTTAAAGGTAGAGCAAAAAAAAATTGGGGTAATTATAAAAAAAACATTGAAAAGGAATTTAAAAACATATCTAAAAATGAATTATATATTAAAGATATAGAAAAATTTTTAAAACAAGAGGACGATTATAATAAGATTAAGAAGCAGATTAAAGAGGGACAATGCAAGCAATGTTTGGTGAAAGAACTTAGAGGATTGTTCGCTAAATATTCAATCAATAATTTGAATCCTGATCTGGTTATATTAGATGAATTTCAACGTTATAGTAACTTAATTAATTATAGTAAAACTGATGGTGAAGTGGACGAAAATATTATTAAGTTAGCAAGTGAATTTTTTGAACCAAATAAAAATTCCACTAACAAATCTAATCCTAAAGTTTTGCTTTTATCAGCTACACCATACAAATTATATAATACATTTCAGGAAGAAACTTCAGATGGCAGTGCCATGGATGAATTCTTTAAAGTAGTAGAATTCTTAAAGAATAGTGATATTAATGAATTTAAAAATAATTGGGAGAAATATACTGCTTCACTTAAAAAGCTTTCCCCTGAAAATATAAAAGATGTAAGCGAAAATCTAAAAATTATTGAAAAAGACCTTTATCAATTTATATGCAGGACTGAAAGACAACAATTAATTGGTCAAAACTTAGATAATAAATTAGAATCAATAATTATTGAAATTAATAAAGAAGATATTTTGTCATACTATCAAGTTGAAAAGTTATGTAGGAAAATGCAAGATATACCATATATTAATGTAGATTATATAAAAAGTAGTCCATGGCCACTTTCTTTTATTACTAATAAATATAAAATTAAAGAAAAGATTAGTGAATTTTATAATAAAAACAATATAATAAAAAGTGAAGAACCAAATTTATTATGGATAGAAAATGAAGAGATACTAAAAAGGACTGAAGAAGTGCCAAATGCCAAATTTAGACAATTTAAAAATATAGTATTTGGCAAAGAGAACAATTCAACTGGGATAGAGTACTTGCTATGGGTTCCGCCATCAAAACCTTATTATAAATTTGATGGAGTATATAAAGATTATAATAATAATGATTTTTCAAAATATTTAGTTTTTTCAAAATGGGAATTTGTACCAAGAATGATTTCAATATTGTTTTCTATTGAGTCTAGCAAAAAGTATATTGATGATGAAGATAAAAGTGGAAGATTGAGGTGGACAGAAAGCAACAAGAAAGGAAGTAAATGTATTTTTACATATCTTTCTTTATTATATCCATCCAAGGCATTAGTTAATTTATATAATCCATTTGATAAGAAATATTTAAATGCAGACCTGACAACTATTATAGATAAATTAGATAAAAAACTAAAAGATGAATATGGAGATCTTATTAAAAAAATTAAAGAAAAACTAGATGAAAAAGACTATTGTTTGATTCCATTGTTTTTAGATGATAAGAACAATAAAGAATATTTAAATAACTGGTTTGACTGTAATATTGATAACGATTATGATAATGCATACGAGGAAGGTAATCGAGAAGATAAAGATACAACATTTAATAATTGGAAAAAAGAACTAAAAAAATATTTCGAATCTAAAAAACGAAAAATAGAAAGTGACGAGGTAAATAGCAATCAAGAACTAGATTTGAATAATGCTTTATATAATATTTTAGTACTGAGTGCTATATCTTCCCCTGCGGTATGTGCAAGTAGGTTATTGGATATTGAAACAAATGACAAAGAAAAAATGTCATCAATAATTAACTTCGCTAATAGAATTAGAAGTATATTTAATTTAAACGAAAGCGCAAGTATAGTAGACAAGGTTTATGAAAATAATAGTGATTTAAAAGATGCAGTATATTGGAAACGGGTATTAAGGTATTGTGCTGATGGTAATTTTCAATCAATGTTAGATGAATATTATCATTTGATTAAAAATAATTACAATAATGAAAAAGATGCGAGAAAGTTTTTAGTTGAATCGCTTGGTGGCAATAGGACTACTTCTTTATCATTAGAGACTTTAGATGACTTTAATGAAAATAGAAAAAAATATCAAAAAAAAGAAAAAAAATTATTTAGTGTATATTTTGCTAAAGCATTCTTGGATAGTAAGGGCGATACTGCGGAATTAAATTCTGATAATCGCGAAAATTTAAGGAATGCATTTAATAGTCCATTTAGGCCTTTTGTACTTGCATCAACCTCTATTGGACAAGAAGGCTTAGATTTTCATAATTACTGTAAAAAAATTGTTCATTGGAATTTGCCTAGTAACCCACTTGATTTGGAGCAAAGAGAAGGAAGAATAAATAGATTTGAGTGTCTCGCAATAAGACAAGCTGTTGCAGAAAAAACAAGTAATATTCATGAATTCGAAAATGTTAATTGCAATAATATTTGGAATAAGATGTTTGAAAATATTAAAAATAGCGAATCTGGAATTGAACCATATTGGATTATGGATGGAGCTGATGTTGAAAGAATAGTTTTAACTTATCCATGTAGTTTTGATATAGAAAAATACAAGCGACTAATAGAAATACTATCTTACTATAGATTGGCTCTAGGACAAACTAATCAAGAAGAACTATTAAATGATATAATAAATAGGTTTAAACAAACAGATGATTGGGATACAAAATGGAAAGCTAAATTAAAAAAAATATATATAAATCTATGCCCATATAAAAGAAAAACAAATAGCTAACATTAATAAATGATATGGGATATTAGTTAGGCACTAGTGATAGGCTTAGCATAAGCTCTAAAAATGCATATGGTTTCTATGTGCATTTTTTTGCACAAGCAAGTTGATATAATTAAGTTATCATAAAGGATTGTATTATAAAAAAATATGTAAAAAAAAAACGGAGGATTGAAATGAAATAATAATTTAGAAAAAGATTGGAGAGAAGTGGTTGAAAAAGGATGTATTTTAAAAAAGTAAAGTTAGTAAACAATAATGAATTAAAGGAGGACTGCCATGAGTTTTGAATATAAAAAAGGAATGGAAGTTAAAGAAGTAATTAAGTGTGAAGAAGGAAAATATGGAAATAGGTTTTCTTGTGGATTGTCAAGAGCAAAAGAGAATGACAAAAATATTTTTATCAATAAAAAGGGTGAAAAAGTTATTGACTGTAGCCAATACAAACGAGTAGGCGATTTTGATGAAAATTTAGCGTATGTAATTAATGATGATGATAAATTGGGATTTATAGACTTGAAAGGGAATGTGGTCATTGATTGTAAATTTGGTGATGATTGGTATACGGCTGGGTATAACTCTTTTAGTTGTGGTCGAGCATTAGTTCATAAAGATAAAGAATTATGTTTTATTGATACTTCTGGGAATGTTGTAATTAAAAATTTTGAAAAGGCAAGCCCATTTTACCAAGATTTGGCACCAGTTGAAATAAATGGTAAAAAATGTTTTATCAATAAGGCTGGCGAAATTGCAATAGACTGTAGTAAATATGATAGTGTAGGATATTTTTCAGATGGACTTGCTGGTGTTAGAATTGGTAGAAAATATGGATTCATTGATAAGACTGGCAAAGAAGTTTTGCCATTAGACTATGATATAGAAGAGGGTTTTGGGTTCGTAGATGAATTTGAAGATGGACTTGCAATAGTTTGTAAAAATGGTAAATATGGTCTTATTGACACAAATGGTAATGAAATTGCTGAATGCAAATATAAAAGAGTTGGCAATGGTGTTGGAGATGTTGATACTCTTGAATTAGATGGCAAAAAATATTTTATTAATAGAAAGAAAAAGGAACTTGTTGAATGTGGCAATATCAATGTGGGATCTTTCAGAGAAGGAATAGCACTGGCACATAATGGCAGAGGATATGGGCACATTGATATAGAAGGTAATGTAGTAGTTCCATTTGGAAAATACAAAAAAGCATTTTCATTTAGTGAAGGAATGGGATTAGTAGTGAATGAAAATGGTTGGGGATATGTTAGTTATCTAGCGTTATAAGTATACGACATATTTGTTCCTCGATATTTTTCCAATTATTAATATTGTGTGCTATAATCTATGTATGACAAAAAGAAGGAAAGCTAAATATGCATCCTAAGTATAAAAATGCACATGCCATTTATGTGCATTTTTTTGTACTAATAAAGAGATATAATTAAGTCATCTTAAATGATTATATCGTAAATGTAAGTTAATAAAGAAATAAACGGAGGAATAATTATGGGAATGCAATTTAAATTCAGTGTAAAAATGAAAGGGATAGGCGGGAAAGAGAAGTTTGCAAAACTCATTGATTATTTGAAGAAGGGTAAAGACTATGAAATTTTTAATGATAAGGTAGAAGAAAATTTTGTAGCCTTAAGTTCCTTTGGTGACTTTTTAATAAGTAATAGTGATGAAGCTATGCGAAAAATATCAAAAGAATATCCTGATGAGATGATTTGTTATGAAAATCGTGCAGAAGGTACAAATGTATTTTCAGCTGTTGATGCATTATCATTTTCAAATATTTACATGAAAAATGGAGTTGACATATTAAAGTATGAGCATATGTATAGACCGGTATATTCTGATGATACAGAAAATGGACACGGATTAGTGTTGAATTTCGATGATTTTGAAAAAGAACTTGAAGAGAGAAAGAGAAAAATAGATGAAGGGAAAATTAATTTTAGTGGTCAGCATTCAGTATTTGAATTGCCAACTGGGCATGATGTGTTCTATAAAAAACCACTTCAAAGGTATTATAAAATTTTAGATAATGATATAAACAAGTTAGATAGAATTAATTTTGATGAGTTTGTAAATTATTTTGATAAATCCGAATTAGATATTTTCAAAGGTGAATTTGAACCTTGTGATGATATAAAAAATGATGATATCACGACAGGATTTGATGATGCAAATGACGAAGAGTATATTGAGGACCTTAAAGCATCTGCAAGTATTGAAGAATTTATTGAAAAATTTAATGAAAGATGTGAAAGAGAGGAATTGCTTAAAGGAGGTTTATGGGCTGGGACGGAGTAAAAATAAATAAGAGTTTAACTAAAAAAGAGATTAAAGCATATTTGGATGATTTATATGAACCACTTGATAGTGAAATAGTTTATGATGTCTGGTATGGTGCAGTGCCTTATCAAAAAAACAAAAAATCAAAGATAGAAGTTTTTGGCTTAGTTGTTTTTACTAGTATTGATAAAAAAGAAAAAATACTTTGGACAAAAGAAGTATCTGAGGATATGGGACCTTGTAGTTTTGATTGCCCTGAGAGAATCATCAAACTTTTAACTCCAACCAAGGATGAGTTTTCAAATTCTTGGAGAGAAACTTGCCTATATAATACTAAAAAACATTCTACAAAGAAAAAAGGAAAAGTTAGACTTGAAGATATGTAAAAAGTGACAGAATATGACATTGATACATTGGCTAGTGATATGGATAGTTACAAATTCGGAAATTATTTTCAAAATTCTAAGAGTAAGAAAACTCCGATTGAATGGTTACTACTTAATATTGATGACAAAAAAAGAGAAGCACTATTAATTTCCAAATATATATTAGATTGTAAATGTTTTAATGATAGCTGTTACAAAAATA
>CADCOW010000036.1 GCA_902803205.1 uncultured Eubacteriales bacterium
ATACTTGTATTTACTAAAACTGGAGCTGGCGGCACAGATAATGTCTGGTTTTATGATATGACTGCGGATGGTTTCTCACTGGATGATAAGAGAGCGGAAGTTAATGAAAATGATATACCGGATATCATTGAAAGATTCAACAATCTTGATAAGGAAAAGAAAAGGAAAAGAACTGATAAGTCGTTTTTGGTTCCTAAGAAAGATATCGTAGAAAATGGCTATGATTTGTCTATAAACAAATACAAAGAGACGATATATGAGAGAATTGAGTATCCGCCAACAAGTCAGATAATAAGTGATATAAAGAAACTTCAAGATGAAATAAGTATTGATTTAAAAGAATTGGAGAAAATGCTAAAAGACTAATATTCAGCTAAATCAATTAAAGTAAGTTTTTTCACACTAATGAAAAAACTTTGAAAAATCATAAGTTTTTTAACGACTATGAAAAAACTTGACAATTATGCAATAATAAGATGAAATATACATATATGATAAAACGTGAAGAGTATTTAAAAAAATTGAATAGTTTTAAAGAAAAAGAACTTATTAAAGTTATCACAGGTTTAAGGAGATCTGGGAAATCTATTTTAATGGATCAATTTATAGATTTTTTAAAAGAGAACGGAATCAAGAACAAGCAAATAGTAAAAATTAATTTTGAAGAAAAAGAAAATGAAGAGCTTTTAGATAAGGATAAATTATACAAATATATAATTGAAAAAACAAAAGATAATGAAGGAAACTATAGTTATATATTCTTGGATGAAATTCAAAAAGTTAAAGATTTTCAAATTATTATTGATAGCTTATATGTAAAAAAGAATGTTGATATATATATCACAGGCTCAAATGCTGATTTGTTGTCCAGTGAACTTGCAACGCTACTCACTGGAAGATATGTTGAGATTAAGATGTTGCCACTATCATATAAGGAGTATATCTCTGATAAAAACGACAGCGTAGAATTATTTAATGATTATTTAAATAATGGTGGACTACCTTACTTACTAAACCTTGAAACAAATGAAATGAAATATGAATATATAATGGGTTTATATAATACAATTTTAAATAATGATATAGTTAAAAGGCATAGTGATATAGATTTAACAACATTTGAAAATATATTAAATTTTATTATAGATAACACATCAAACATTGTGTCTCCAAATTCAATAGCCAATACATTAAATTCTTATGGAAAGAAAGTATCATACAATACAGTAGAAAAGTATATTAGATATATGAAAGAGTGCTTTTTAATATATGAGTGCAATAGATACAATATTTTAGGAAAACAAAATCTAAAAACCCTGTCAAAATATTATTTAGTTGATTTGGGTTTTAAAAAAGTTTCATCAATAAAAAATAATGCAAATATAGGATATAACATTGAAAATATAGTTTATATTGAATTACTTAGAAGAGGGAATATAGTAAATGTAGGAAAAGTAAATAATTTAGAAGTTGACTTTGTTGTAAAAAAAGAAAATGAAATTGAATACTATCAAGTTGCAACTTCATTATATGATGAAAAAACAAAGGAAAGAGAAATTAATTTGTTAAAAGCTATAAAAGATAATTACAACAAAACTATACTTACGCTTGATGATTATGGGACAGGGAAAGTTGATGGGATAAATATTGAGAATTTGAGGGAGTGGTTGTTAGAATATGAGTAATATAAAAGTGGTAGATAAAATTGAGAAAGAGAATAATACAAAAAATGTTACTTTGTTTTTAGGCAATGGCTTTGATTTAAACATGGGATTAAAAACTTCATATGAAGATTTTGTTTTGTATTATTTATACAAGGTAAAAAGTGATAATTCAAGTGTAATTAAATTAAAACAATTATTAGAAGAAGAAGTAAAGAAAGAGAACTGGTGTGACTTAGAATTATTAATTGGAAAATTAACATCTGAGTTTACGGATGTCAAAGATTTTTATACTGCATTTTGCGATATTGGGAAAGAATTGCTTAACTATTTAACTATACAAGAAATTAAATTTGAGGAAAAAACTGATTTAGATAAAAATAGTATAGCACATAATTTTATGGATGATATTTTAATTCTTCTAATGTATTATAGAATAGATAAAAATATTATAATTAATATTTTGACATTCAACTATACAATAATAATAGATAAATTGGTAACTATAATAAAGGAAAACTCAGAGTTAAATAATTTCTTAAATAGCAAAAATATAACAATAGAGGATATAATTCATTGTCATGGAAGTTATAAAACTGGAAAGATTTGTTTTGGGTTAAATGATGAATCACAAGTTAAGAATGTAGAAATGTTTGATAATAATTATAGATATATACAACAAATTATAAAACCATCTCGCAATAAATGTATTAATCAAAAAGGTGTAAAAGATAGTGATAAAATAATATTTGCATCAGACTTAATTGTTAATTATGGTTGCTCTTTTGGTAAAACTGATAAGTATTGGCTTGAGTTATTAACAAGATGGATAGGAGGTATTTACAGTCATTTTATAAATAATAAACCCGATTATGAATTTGTTCGTAACGATGTTACTAACAATAGATTTTTATGGGTTTATTCGCATGCTAGACGGCCAAAATCAATGTTTGATGCCGATACATTAGAGTTTGAGGATAGAATTAAAGAAAAGTATTCATATAGGGATGATGATAGAATAAAGATTAAATATGACAATGTATTTAAAAATATGAAAAACATATTAAAATAAATATTAATTAAATTCTAATTTGTAGGGAACACTAACCAAAATAAATGTATACTTGCATAATACTTTAATGTTATGATATAATTCGTCTGTCGCTTATGCGACAGGCAGAATGAAAACGGTGACAGTAAGAGATTACTTTGACCGGGCGGTTATGCTACATTAACTACGAAAACTATATATGTAGTTGGAGGAGGTGATGTGGAGATGAATGAAAATTTCATTATTTGTTACTTATTATTAGTTTTTTTAATAATTCTTGTAACAAAAAAGTAGCCGACCGACTGTCAAAGGTTTTGGCTACTTTTTGTAACTAACTTTTGGCATAATCGTTAGAGTTCTGCCTTTTTATATAATAATTATATAATACTTAGATATAAATGTCAATAAGAGGAAAAAATGAGAGTTAAGTTAAAAGAAATAGGTAAAATAGTTACTGGAAATACACCAAGTAAACAAAATACACTATATTACAATTCGAACGACATATTGTTTATTAAACCTGATGTTTTACAATTAAAAAAAGTGTGTGATATAAACGATTCAAAAGAATTTATCTCGGAAAATGCTAGAGCAGTTAGCCGTATAGTTCCAAAAGGCTCTTTATTAATAACATGCATTGGATTATTGGGAAAATTGGCATTGTAGGTATAGATGAGTGCGCTTTTAATCAACAAATAAATGCTATTGTACCAAATAACAATATTAAATCAAAGTACTTAGCATATGTATTATTCTATAATAGAGGTAGGCTTAATGATATAGCAAATGCACCAGTAGTTCCAATAATCAATAAATCTGAATTTGAAAACTTTGAAGTAAACATTATTGGCGATATAAAAAAGCAAGAAAGTATTATTCAAATATTGGATAAAATTGAGAACATCATTTATAAATATGAATGTGTATTGAATCATCTCGACACCCTCATCAAAGATAGATTTGTAGAGATGTTTGGAGATCCAATTAGTAATAGTATGGGTTGGGATATATCAACTCTTAAAGAAATAACTGATGTCAGAGATGGCACTCATGATTCTCCAGAATATGTGATTGAAGGTTATCCGTTTATAACTTCTAAGAATATAAGTGATGATAGAATTGATTTTTCTGAAGTGCAATATATTTCATATGAAGATTATCATAAGTTTGAAGAAAGGTCCCATGTTGACGATGGAGATATATTGATGCCCATGATTGGTACTATAGGAGGTGCAGTAATGGTTAAAAAAGATAGAGATTTCTCAATTAAGAATGTTGCATTGATTAAATTTAATGAGAAAAGTGATGTAAATAATGTTTTTATTAAGGCATTACTTAATTCTTATGAGATGAAAAAATATTTTAATATTTTAAAAACAGGCGGAACACAAAAATTTATAGGCTTAGGGATAATAAGAGATTTGCCAATAATAACACCTTCAATAGAAATTCAGAATGAATATAAAACATTTGTCCAGCATATCGACAAATTGAAATTTGATGAAATATATCATATAATTTAAGTAGAAACATACAATTTGTAATAAAAAAACAAGAGAAAAACCAGTTTACGGGGAAGTTAGTTCCCAATGCTTTGCTTTCTCTTGAATCTAATACTATTATACAAAAAATACACTAAAAATGTCAAATGATATAGTTGGCAAGTGATGGAGAAAGAATACTTGAAAAGTCACAAATGTTATTTGACAGCTTATGCAGGAGTATTTTGGATAAAATGTACGTAGTTTCAAACATAACGAATGAATATTATGCAAATAAAGGAATAAAACCAGAAGTTTATATTCCTGCAGATTATGATTTGATAAAACATAAAGAAGAGATTTCTATTGTGAAATTTTTATCAAAGGAGTTTAATATATACATTGAATTGTTAACAGAAATTAATGAAGATAAAATAAAAACACCTGATTTTAGATTTAATGATAAATATTGGGAAATAAAGAATGTATCTAGTGCAAATTCAATTGACAAAAGGGTTAAAATAGCTATACAGCAAATAATAAAAAATGTTGGAGGGGTTGTCCTTGTAATTGATAGGTCTAATATGGATATGGCTACTATAAAGGAAATCGTATTTCATAGAATAGATAGGACAAAAATTGAAAAAATAGATATAATATTTATTAAAAATGAAAAGATTATTGAAATTGATAGATATGAAAAAAACCAATAAAAAAGATGACCCCACCGACCATTATGGGCCGATGTTGTCATCTTTATGAAATAATAATAACATATAATATTATAAAAGTCAAATGGTATAAAAAATAGAAATATAGAATATAGTTAGTAAATGTTGGAGAAAAACTATGAGTATTAAACCAAAAACCTTATTACAAAAAATTAAAAGAGATAAACCTTATTTTGAAGACTTTATAACAAGGTCTGTATATAATTCAAATAGAATAGAGGGCAACACATTAAGTCTGCCTGAGACCTATTCTATTATTTTTGATAATAAAAATAAA
>CADCOW010000037.1 GCA_902803205.1 uncultured Eubacteriales bacterium
ACTTTTTTCGCTCTGTCTTCCGTAACTGTAAAATTTGCAAGAATAATATCTACTTTTCCAGTTTCAAGATACTCAACTCTATTGGCTGCTTCTGTAGATACATAATTGATTTTAACACCTAAATCTTTTCCTATTCTCTCAGCAAAATAAACATCATAACCTTGGTATTTACCATATTCATCAACATATCCAAATGGATTTTTATCAGAAAATACTCCAATATTAATAGTTCCACTTTCTTTAATTTGATCAAGAGTTCTATAAATTGTTGATGAGCTATTTGTAGAAGAATTTGCTTTGCTACTATTACCTGATGCCTTTTCTCCACAAGCAATTAAAGATGTTCCCAATAAAATACTTAACCCTACTACGATACTTTTCTTAAAAAATATTTCCTTTTTCATAATTTTTTTCTCCTTTATTTTCTTTTTTGTTTATAAGTAAAAGTGTCTAAAAATGCTTTAACTTTTTCCGACTTTGGTGATTCAAAAAAATCTTCTGGGCTTGTTGCTTCAATAATTGATCCTTCATCCATAAACACAATTCTATCAGCAACCGCTCTAGCAAATTGCATTTCATGTGTCACTACAAGCATTGTCTTTCCCATATCAGCAAGCTCTAATATTACCTCTAAAACTTCTCTTGTCATCTCAGGATCTAGAGAAGCTGTAACCTCATCAAAGAGTAGTATTTCTGGATTCATACATAATGCACGCACTATAGCAACTCTTTGTTTCTGGCCACCTGACAATTGACTTGGCATACTATATGCTTTCCCTTCTAAACCTACCCTCTTAAGCAATACCTTTGCATCTTCAATTACTTCCTCCTTTTTTCTTTTTTGAACTTTTATTGGTGCTAGAATAATATTATCTAACACATTTTTATGTGGAAATAATTCATAATTTTGAAATACCATTCCTATTTTTTGTCTTATCTCTGGTAAATTACTTTTCCTATTGGAAATTGTCTCTCCACATAATTTTATTTCTCCACCTTGGACATCTTCCAATAGGTTAATACATCGTAGAAGTGTGCTCTTCCCACACCCACTTGATCCAACTAATACCACAACTTCTCTTTTATGTAATTTTAAACTTAAATCTTTTATTGCAAAATTCTCATCATATTTCTTATGTAAATGGGAAATTTCCAATATCACATCTTTTTTATTCTCATCTAACATTGTTTCCACCTCTTTTCAAGTTTCATTGATAAAACACTTATAGGCCAACATATTAAAAAGTATAGAATAAAGACTACCAAATAAACACCAAATGCTGCATTCTTACTTAACATACGATTAGCCTCTATAATTTGCTGTGCCACTTTTATCATTTCAACAACTCCAATCATAAGTACTAAACTTGTTGTTTTTATCATTCTTGTGATTAAATTTATTGATATCGGTATAATTCTTCTTAGCGATTGTGGTAAAATTACATAAATGAATGTCTGTAATCTACTTAAACCAAGTGCCTCGGCACTTTCATATTGATGATTTGAAACACTTGAAAGAGAGCCTCGAACGATTTCACCCATTTCTGCTATGCCCCAAAGCGAGAAAACAATTATAGCTGATAGTTCTCCAGTCAAGTTAATTCTAAATACTCTTGTACTACCAAAATACACAATAAACAATAATACTAGTTGTGGCATGGTTCTTATAAAGTCAATATAGATTCTTGACACAACTCTAACCGCTATGTTTTTCTTTTGCATCAATATTCCAAAAGCTAACCCTAATACAACACTAATTGCTATAGAAATTAAACTTATTTTAAGTGTCACTAAAAGCCCACCCATTAGTCTTAAGAAATTATGGCCTTTAAATAAAACATCAATTCCTAAGTCTTTCACATAACTAAACATACTTGATTTTCCTTTCAATCAAAATTCCTATAATCGATACAGGTAATAATATAATTAAATAGAAAAGCACTAACATCAACAAAGCTTCAATGGTATTATAATATATTCCAATTAAATCTTTTGCAGTAAACATCAAATCCATTAT
>CADCOW010000038.1 GCA_902803205.1 uncultured Eubacteriales bacterium
ATTTTAATAAATTCTCTAAATTTTGCAAATAATTTGTTTTCAAATAAAAAACTGGGTTATATTTATATTTTTTAACCCAGTTTGTCTGCGGTCTGACCATAAGTAGTAAACTTATGGTTTTTTGTTCCCTTATATTTTTCATATTTCTAATATAGTCATCAGCTATTGAAAAATTACTATCATAGTTTGTACTCTTTTTTGAATTATTATTTGATTTGCTACTTTGATAATCATCTAGCTCACCATCTCTCTCTTCAGGAAATAAATCATAATAATATCCGCTATCTCCGAGCTTATCTTCTAAATCGCCATCAGCATAATCAGGTTCTCCATCCTTATATGCATTATACACTGGGGCATCATAATTAATTTTCATCGCACCATAAGTCATTATGCAATTTAAAAATACTATCGCAATGACTACAACAAAATCTTTAATTTTTTTAACTTTGCTTTTCATGTTTTTCTTTCAAAAATCATATAATCTCATCATTTTATTAAAAACCCCATATAAAGCGGGAGTGTAAGTATATTATTTGCATACCCAACATTATAATCTCCCAATTTTATTGCACTACTTATATTATATTTTTGTTTTTCTGCTAACACCGTTTTCAAACTTTTAGCATTTCCTGTGTTTGCCTTAACTTCAATAAGTGTTACTTCACTTTCATAATTCATAACAAAATCTATTTCAAGACTTGATTCTCTTGTAAAATAATAGAGCGGCTTACCATTTTTAATTGAGTAATCTGCAAATAAATTTTCATATATGGCACCTTTATAGATATTTAAATTTCCACTTAATATTTCTGCATCTACTCTCTCATCAATCATTGGAATCAAAAGCCCTATATCAGCTACAAATACCTTAAATTTATCGTCTTCAGCATATGCTCCAAGCGGTTTTTCCATTTTAGATAGGTTATAACATCTTTTTATTATTCCAAATTCTTCAAGACATTCAATAGACCCAATAAATTCTTTTTTTGTTCCATTTTTCTTTACTACTTTATACTGAAATTTTTTATTTTCCTTTGCTAATTGATATGGTATTGATTTAAAACACTCTTTAATTTTTGTTTTATCTTTTGTGTCTACATATTTTACCATATCATCTTGATACGAACTTAATATATTTGCTTTAATTTCATTTACATCATTTAAATTATTTGTTTCAACAAACTTCTGAACTGCTTCTGGCATACCTCCAACTATTATATATTGTAGCAACAATTCTTTTAATTTTTGATGTATCCCTTCCCCAACCTTCTTTTTCTCATAAAAACAATTTTTAATCTCGTCAATAATTTCTTCTTTTATTCCTTTTGCCCACAAAAACTCTTCAAAATCAAGTGGAAACATTTTCAGTTCTTCTTCATATCCCACTGGAATTGAAGTTGTATCATCATTTAACCCGTGGATTCCAAGAAGAGACCCTGTAGCTATAACATCATATCGACCATCTAATTTAAAGAATTTTAATGATAATCTTGCTCGGCTACATTCCTGAATTTCATCTAGTATAATTATTGTTTTACCCTCTTCAAATTTAGCATCAGAAAAATATGAAGATATTTGCATTTTTATATTTTCTATCTCTAAATTATTAGCAAATATTTTTTTGTAATCTTCATTATTTTGGAAATTTATATATATCACATTTTTATAATTCTTTTTTGCAAATTCAACAACTGAATAAGCCTTACCTGATTGTCTCAAACCTTTAACAATAAGAGGTTTATGCTCCTTATTCAATTTCCACTTATATAATTGATTTTCAACTTTTCTTTTAAGCATATGAATATTGTAACAATGTTTTTCATATTTTTCAAGCGACTTTTTTGTATTTTTTCATATTTTCCAAGCGACTTTTTTACAATTTTTCGTATTTTCCAAGCGACTTTTTTACAATTTTTCATATTTTCCAAGCAACTTTAGCCAATTGTTCTAATATTTAATTAAATTTTAGCAAAAACCCGCCAGGAGGAGGACTTGGCGGGGAAATTTGAGGAACAAATATATATTTTACTTTATATTTATTTTTACTTATTTTTATTTATTTCTTTTTCTTACTTCTCTTTTTATAATCATCTGTTATCTCGCGAAAAGCTAAGTTTGATGACTTCATATTTCTAACTGCATTTCTTGTCATACTTACTTTCTTTGATACAGCATCATATACTTTTGATGTGCCTATCTCATCTGCTAAATAATTAAATGAATAATCTCTATCAATTCCATAATGAGCAGCAGGCTCAACTGCATCGATGTTTGCACCAATAAATAAAAATTCCCAATTATGCTTATCCTGTTACTCTTCTATCATCTTTTTCACTTCATCAGATGAAAAATCTCTACTTGAATTCTCTAACCCATCAGTAATTATTACAAATAATGTATGGTCTGGCACATCTTCTTCTCTTATGTATTTATAGATTTTCTTTATGTGCTTAATGCTGTAACCAATCGCATCAATAAGTGCAGTACACCCACTTGGCACATAATCTTTTGTAGTCATTTTAGGAATATCTGCTATCTTCACCCTATCGTACAAAACTTTTCTTCTTTCATTAAAAAGTACTGTAGATACAAGTACTTCTCCTTCTCCATTTTCACTCTGTTCTTTAAGAATACTATTAAATCCACCTATAGTATCACTTACAAGATTACTCATGGATCCACTCTTATCCAAAATAAATACAACTTCATTTGTCTTCATGATCATAACCTCCAAATATTTAATATACTTATGAGGTTATTATAACAACTTTAAAAAAAATATGGTCGCAATAAATGCGACATTTTTATCTAACAAATCCTTTTCTACACTATACCAAGCTGTGGTTGGTCATAGTGAAGTAGCGCTTCATTAATCTCATATATATCATATTTTTTCTTTTTCAAAAAATATGATATTATAACATCAAACTTTTCTGAATTATTAAGTATATAACCTGCCTTTATCAGTAAATCATTCGTTTCTTCATAACTTAATTTGAGTGCGATACAAAGTGAAATTGCTGTAGTCTTTTTAGGATGTGAGCCATTTCTTATTTTAGAAAATAGTTTCCTATCCATATTTGCTCTAAAATACACTTCTGAATCTTTTAATTTTTTCTCATCAATTATTTTAAGGAGAGTATCAGAAAAACTTTCATCAATATTTTTTATCATATCATCTAATGAAATATCTTCATTTTTTCTTACTACACTTTTTACTATATTAGCACTGACTTTAAATTTTACTTTTTTTTGGTTCTTATTTGATTTATTATAAGAACCAATTTTTTTTTGATAATGTAGGCGAACTTCTTTTATAATTATTTAAGCGATTTTTAGATATTTCCTCAAAACATTTAAATGAATATTCTATGCTTGTTTCTTGTTTTCCTACACTATTTCTTCTTAACTCATATTCTTTTTCATAATTTTTTTCTATGTATTCATCAATATTAGCAAACTTTTTTAAACCCATTTCATATGAAGATTGTCCAAAAAAAACTATCTTAACAGTTATTTCATAATCATCATTTTTGAAATACTCTTTTATTGTTTTTACTGCCACATCAAATGCTTCTTCTTTTGGATATCCATATACACCAGCGGATATTAATGGAAATGCTATAGATTTAAGTTTATATTCTTTTGCTATATCAAGACATGATACATAACAACTTTTCAGCATTTTTTCTTCATTGTGCTTTCCATCATTATATATAGGTCCTACTATATGGATAACATATTTTGATGGAAGATTGTAACCTTTTGTAATTTTAGCTTTTCCAGTTTCACAACCACCAAGAGTTTTGCACTCTTCCAACAGTTTTGGTCCTGCTGCCCTATGTATGGCTCCATCCACACCACCTCCTCCAAGTAAAGTATTATTTGCTGCATTCACTATTGCATCAACCTTAATCTTTGTTATATCATTTCTCTCAAAAATTAGAATCATTTTATCTTCCTCATTACTTTTTATTATGCTATCAGCATACATCTATATTTTCTTATTTTTTATATATATCCTACTGGTATAATATAATTATCATTATCTATTTTGGATACTCTATCAATCGGACATATTACAGCGCCACTGCCTTTTTTATAAGGTGTATCAACTTTTACAGTATCAAAACTTTTTATCATACTTCTACTAATGTTCGTAGTTTTTTTTATTTCTATCAAATGTAAAGTAGCAAGTTTTTCATAGATAAAATCAACTTCTTTTTTATCCTTGTCCCTATAATAATATGTGTTTACATTTGTTCGTGAATTTATAAAACTTTTTTTCATCTCACTTATTACAAAATTTTCAAAATAACTACCACTTATTACAGAATCTCTTACTACTTCATAATTACCCCACTTAATAATATGTGTAGCAAGACCCAAATCCCAAAAATACATTTTTGGTTTTTTTATTGTTCGTTTAAGCAGATTATTTGAATATGGATGTTCAAAAAATATAACCCCAAGTGTTTCAAGTATAGATAAATAATTATTTATTAATTTTACATTTATATTTAACTCATTTGATAAGTCATTGATATTTAATTCTTGTCCAACCCTTGCAGCAAGTGCTTTTATAAAACTAAAAAATGAAAATCTATCTATTGATTTTGAAATATATAATACATCTCTATCAATGTATGAAGAAATATAATTCTCATAATACTCATCTACATCTGACTTTTCCCCACTAATAACACTTGGCATACTGCCTTTATAAATTCTTTTAAAACATTCATCCACATCATAAGTCGAAATATGATTTCTTTCTAAAATACTATCAATATCAAATGAAATATTTTCTCTTTCATCTATTTCTGCTTGTGAAAGCGACTGCATTTCAATTATTGCAATTCTTCCAGCAAGAGATTCACTGACACCTTCCATTAATTTATAACTTTGTGAACCAGTAATCCATATATCTCCATTATCACAGCCACTATCAACTATTTCTTTTATTTTTCTAAATAATTTTGGAGCATATTGAATCTCATCAATTAAAATAGGTAATTTATGAATACTAAAAAAGTTATTTGGGTCTTTCGCAAGTTCTAACTCTGTCATATTATCGAGCGTTACATACTCTCTACTTACCCCTTCATTTTTCATTAGATTTTTTAACATAGTTGTCTTTCCTACTTGCCTTGGACCAGTAAGTAATATGACTTTATACTCTTTAGCAGTATTAATAAATTTGTCTTCAATAAATCTTTTAATATACATATAAATCTCCGACCAAAATGGAATATGTTTCTATTTTAGCCGAAAATTTATAGTTTGTCAATTGAAATTTTAAAGTTACATTTTTTAAATAATGTGAATTTTTTAGATTTATCAAAAGATAATACAATTAAATTATATTTTTAAAATTAGATATACTCTTTTAATTAATAGAAAACTTTATCTTTTTAATATTTACATCTGGATGATTTTTTATAGCCAAATCAACTCTTTTAAAATCTTCTTCCTTTAAATCTGGTTTAAATACAAGTATATTTGATGTATATATGCTTGTCCCTATAACTTTCTCAAATGCAGTTTTATTTTTATCACCAAGTTCCTTTATTATATTTAATGCGCAAACAATCACTCCTATCATTGATAAAATAGAAAGTAGATAACCAAGAAATTTATCATTTGGATTAATATTACTTACATTGATTGGATAACAAACTATATAAAATGAAAATATAATAAGACCTATTCCTAATATATTTACAAACAGTGAACCACCATTATCTAAGTTTCCATATATAAAACCAAATCCTACTATAAAAGGAATAAATGCTTTAATATTATTTTTAAGTGAAATTATATTTCTAATTCCATATTTGACATATGCATATTTATTGAACTTTCGTGGCAAATAACAGCACACATATATAAGTGCAAATACAATGACAATACCAATAATTATAAAAAATATTAATTCCATATTAGAGATATGATATTTAAAACTCTCCACCTTTCAATTTATAATGCTCTGTTTCATATACATATAAATATGTATTGCACCAACCACATACTTGATTTTTTCTTTCTCCATCATAACAATTCATTTTTCCACAAACATCACAATGAAGCCAATCAGAGTTGCCACAATATGGACAACCCTTATAACTATCATCATTTACCATTGCACCTACAATGGTTGACTTATCATATCCTTCTTTTTTTATAATGTCTTGATTTAATTTAAACGACCAAGTAAAATGCCACTTGCCATCAGACTTTTTTTCAACTCTATTGTCATAAAGTTTTCCAGTCTTACAACACTTAGCAACAATAACTGTCGCTTCTACACCTTTTCCTCTCATATTTAAAATCATACTCCAACTATAAAACTTTTATTTATAAACAATTACAAATCATATTTTAATTTTTGTTTTTTTATATAAGTCTGTTGAAACAAATACACATTTATCGCAAAATTTTAATTTTGAATATAACATTCCTTTGTACCCAAACATATCTCTGGCTCTATAATCCAAATCTTTATATCCCCAGACAGCAGTGGGTCTAAATGTTTTTTTTACTACAATGATATTCCCACATACTGGGCATGTGTAAATTTTATAGTCTTTTTTTAACTCTTCAATGTTAATGTCTTCTAAGTGCATTAAATACTCCTATTTATTAATTTATCTTCTAAATAATTTTATATCATTTCAATACCAGAATATAATTCTGTCGAAATAGTTATAACTGGTCTTACACAATGTTTATTTGTATCCACTATAAATCTTGATTATGAAACTTACCGAAATCTCTTAGCCTATTAATTGAATTTGTATTACATTTCCTATATTTTCTTACTTTCAACAATTTTTTGTACCAACTCCATTAATAATTCAATCATATCTTTTTTATTTACCATTATATGTTCCTTATAACTTCTTTTCTCTTTATTAATGCATACATCATAATCTTTTACTTGTGTAATTTCATAAATTATTTCTTCTAAATTTAACTTATTATCAGGTATAATTTCAATACATTTTTTTCTATCATATATATCTATAATTGATTCATTTGTATAACTTATATTAATCCACTTGCTTTTCTTATATATTGATACTAAAACTCCATTTTTTGTACTTAATTTATTTTTTATTTCTTCAGCAATTACTTCAAACTTAATATTCGTTTTATATTCAGATTTATTTTTTTCTATTTTTTTAGAACTTATATTTTTTTGAGTTTTATCAGGGAAACTCTTCATGAATGCAAGCCAATCATCACAAAATAAATCTCTATACTTCATATTTGTTCCAATATAAAATGCCATCTTGAACAATGCTATTGACTCTATCTGCCTTATTCTCTCTCTTGTTAGTTTTAAAATATTTCCCACTTCTTCCAAAGATCTACATTTATCATCAAATAACCCATATCTCAAACATAAAACATTATATTCACTCTTTCTTAATTCTTTAAGTGTTTTCCAGAGTACAAAACTTCTTTTTTCTTTTGTTAATGCATCAATAATTTTTTCTTCAGGGAAATTACAATATTCAGTATAATCAGAGTCCGGAACAAGTTTATCAGGATAAGTTATATAATCAGTCAATGTATAACCTTCATATCCTACTGGCTCATCAAGCGAAATAGGATCCATTGCAAGTTGTATTACTTCTTCCACTTTTTCTTCATTCATCTTCATTGCTTTAGCAAGTTGTTTTATTGATGGTTCATAACCAAGTTGAATTGTAAGTTTTTTCTTTTCTTCATTTAATCTACTGATAGTGTAAACCATATGCACTGGTATTCTTATAGTTTTACTTTGATCTGCAAGAGCACGAGATACTGCTTGTCTTATCCACCAAGCAACATATGTAGATAATTTAAATTCCATCTTATAATCAAATTTTTCTATACCTCTTGTTAAACCAATATTTCCTTCTTGAATAAGGTCAAGAAGTGATAATCCGTGTCCTATATATCTTTTTGCTATTGATACAACTTGTCTTAAATTACATTTTATCAATACTTCTTGTGCCAATTCTCCTCTTTTAACTATTTTCATCTCATCTTCATTTAAGTGAATAGCTCTTGCTGAATCTATAGGGAGTTTTATGGCATCTTCTTTATCCATTTTAAGTTTTTTGTGAAAACCTTTTTTTCTAAGCAAATTATGAGCATCCTGCTTTTCTTTTGCAAGTATTTTTTCTCTATCTAATGTCAAAAGTTGATATTGACCAATTTCTTTGAGATACATACTGACACTGTCACTTATGTCAATGCTTTCATTCAAATCATCTTGCATCAACTTTGTATCTTCAATCCCATCCAATTTCTCAAGTGCAATTAAATCCTCAGTATTTAGTTCTTTAGAATTTTTATTTCCAACATCTTCTTCAATAAACAATTCGTCATCTTTATCGAGTTTTTTATCAAAATCTGCATCTTTTTTAATCTTACTTTCAAACCCAATAGACTTATTATATTCTATACATATGCCTAATACTTCTTTCCAAAACTCATAAATTTCTTTTGCCTTTTCTTCTATTAAATCTTCATATTTAACAATCTTACTAATAAATATATTCTTATTAATTGCAATTTGTTCCACTTTACGAAAATAATCAACTATGCCTAAATCATAGCCTTTCATATATCTTCTTACTTTTATTTTATCTCCAAGAAAAAATCTAATAACAATGAATTGATTTTATTTCTTGAATTTAAGACATCTATATTATTTTTTATATAGTTTTTAAAGTCATTTATCATTCCATATATTTTTTTACATAAAAATTTTATTGTTAAACTTTCATAAGGAACATTCAGATAGAATACAATTTAATTATAATAATCATTTATCATATTCATAAATTTATCAAATCCATCTTCAGTATTATTATCGATTGGAATATGAATTACATAACTTTTCTGATTCTCATTTAGTAGATTATTTATTATTTCTTTAATCTCAGTTAAATTTAAATAATAAAATGATTTTGTTTTTAAAGATAGATAAATAAGTATAAAAGGGACTCTTGTTTGTTTAACATATCGTAATGATGACTTGGATACATTTGGGCATGCAACAACACCTTTTTTCTTTAAACTTTCTATTTTTTCATTTGTTCCTTTAAGTTGAATTAAACATATCTTACCTGTTGGTTCTTCATTATCAAATAATTCTATTAGCAAATCATAACCATAATCTCTTCCAGTAAATTCTCTAACTAAAATCAAATCAGCAAATTCAGACTCATCAATAAGCGATTTGAATAAATTTATTGATTTTTCCTCTATTTTATGAGTATTTATTCTTGCCATATTTTTACCTAATTTTTTTAATTAACTAATTGCTCTAGCAGAATTAAAACTATTTTATTTTGTGCCCTTAATCTTTTCTTTTTTTTAAAAATAATATTTTACATATATAAAATAACTCATCCATACTACAAAAGTTATTGTTGAAAACATTATCAGTGTAGTATTGATTTGATTAGTATAATTATATAATCTCAAATTCTTTATTATATTAGAAGAAAAAAATAAAAATGCAGGAAATGCCTAATAATATGATAAAAATCGCCAAATTAATTCTTTGTTTGCATTTAATTTTGTGTCCATTTTAATCATTTGATCAATATCAAATTTAATAAACCTAATCCTAAATAAAAAGAAGCCTATAACTAATGTAATAAGTGGAAATGTATTTATTGGAAATGAATAGTTTTCAAATGAGTCATCTATTTCAACCATAAATTTAAATATTTCTAAAGGTACACAAAACAATATAGCGAGTACTATTGTTGCCATTAGACTATCATTTTTTAAATCAGCTGTTTTAAATAACGCAAAAAACATCAGTCCGACTAAATATATACCCAACAAAATAAATGTTACATCTTTCGAAATATAATTTTTAATAATCATCCCAAACGGTAAACACAAACTAAATAGTGCTAAAAATCGTATTAATACAAAAGTATAACTATTATTTAGTTTATTACCCATAGATTTTAAAAAAAATACTTGTCTGAATCTTTTTTATTAATTTTGTAAAGTTGTGTTAAATCATTTTTCGAATCTACTCTTTTGCTGTCGCTTTTATCTTTTTGTTTATTGCCATTATATAAAGCATTCCCTTTTTTCGCACTTTTATTCTTTTGTTTTTTCTTCTGCAACGTTACTTGTTTTTTCTTAATAGAAGTATTTGATAATGTTATTGGACTATTTTTAGTTTTTATGCTTATTGTCGCAAGTTCTATCTTTTCTTTGCTATTCTTGTTGTTAGCTTCGCTTTTAATCAATTGTTTAACATTACCATCTGTTAAAATATTTTGCCATTCATTATAGATATCTCTTGCAACATTTTCTATTAAATCTTCTTCTCTAACTAATCGCCCTATAAAATTATTTTTTTTAATTTCATCTAATTCATTATTTAAAAAAATACTTACTACTCCACAATCATATCCTTTCATTAATCGTTTAACTATTTGCTGATTTCCACCATAATAATCTAACAATATACCTTCAGTCTTACTACGGCTATTAAGTATTTCTTTATTTGACTTTAAATAATCTCTTAATTTTACATTATCCATTTATACTTTCCAAATCAACATTATCTACTATCAGCGCCACACTCACATCATCCCCACTACCTTTATCTGTGATTTCTTGCATATAATCTTTAATTTCTTTTTTAGCCTCTTCTTCACTTTCTGTAATAAAAGCTTTTATCATAGATTTATAAAGAGAATACACATCTTCCATATTGGAATAAGAATCATCTATACCATCCGAACCAAGAAATACAGCATAAGGTTTTTCTTTTGAAAAGTAAAATACAAATTCATCTATTGCATCACTATCACAGATAGATGTGGTTTTATTGAAAAAACATTTTTCATTGAGTGGCATTGGTTCAAATGGTTCTTGTTCTTTATTAAATGCCACACATCTTCCATCACCAATTTGTAAACCAAAACAACAGTCATTAAGATAAACAAAGGTAATCAATGTAGTCCCATACACTTTTGCAAGTTCATGGACAATCTTATTATCTAATTCATCAAAACTATCATTTAGTGACATATATTTATTTTTTACATCTTCATTTACATTTATAAGTTCAACTTCATTAAACTTATTATTCTTAAAATGCTCTACTACTTTTATATGCCACTCATTTAAAATACTTGAAGCAAGTATGCGGAGAATATTATAGTGTTTATCATCATACAATTTTTGTGTATGGATTTTTTTTGCAAACTCTTCTACTAATTTAAGAGTTGCTTCCACAGCAAACTTTGAACCAAAACTACTTCTTATGTAATTATTACCACCATGACCATCTGCAACAGCCACTACAAACACATCATCTGTGAGATTGTGTCTTGATTTAAAACTAAGACTCTCAGAATAGTCTTGACATTCTTTATTATTTTTTATATGCTCTGCACCTATTAATGAATAGTTAAATAATATCATAATTACAATGTCTCTAAATCATCTATACTTACTATTTCGCCATCAACATTATAAGTTGCATCTTTCACTGTCGTTGCTATTGCAGTTGCCTTATCTTCAGCAGTATCAAGACTTTGTCCATTTGTATTTGTATACCTACCTGAATTTATCTGTGATGAACGGACCGTTACAAATTTTATCATTGTTTTAAGTGCATTGATATTGGTAACGTCTATTACCGATTCTGAATTTCCTACGAACTTTACTAAAGTATCTCTATTAGATTCAATATTAAATGCAATTTTTGTTGCTGCCTCAAACCAACCGTTTTTCTTTAACGATTCAAGCGGTGCTTCCCAGTCATCTGTTGGTTCACCATCACTTAACAATATAATTGTTGGAGCATAATGACCTGTTGCGGAATATAAAAATTTCTCTTTTGATAACTTATCATTAAGTTCTTTTATAGCCTCACCAAAATCTGTTAGCCCTTCTGCTGATATACGATTCCATACAGCATCATTTACTGATATAGGCCCAGACTCCGGTGTAACCCACTCGCATCCACTTGAAAATTTTAAAAATGCGATTTTAATCTCCACATCATCATTTGCTTTTGAGACCTCGTCCTTTAGTAGTGGTATTACTTCCTCCATAGCTTGATTGACTTGCCCAATTTTTGCACCTGACATACTACCAGAAGCATCTACTAGATAAAATATAACCATTTCTTTTTTAGGTGATGGTGCACCTTTTTCTACTAATGCCATAAAGATTACCTCCTAAACTATTGTAGCCTTATTTTTTGAATTCTCAATAAAATCAATTGTTAATCCCTTCTTTATAACAACACCCTTCCCAGGTTCAATTGATTTTTGAGAACCATCAGGCAAACTAACTTTTATAAATTGTGCTGAACAATTATTGATTCCTATGACTTTATTATCCTTTTTGCTTACTACAACTTCTGCCATTTTTTCACTTGCATTTATATTCTCACAATCTACATTTCCATATAATACTTTTGATGTTGGATATAATGGTATAGATACATTATTGAATTCTAATGATGCAGGAACTGGTATTTTCTTTTTACATTCTATACAAATATTATCGCCTATTTTTTCAATAAATGTTTCTTCACCACAAAATGGACATTTTATTATTCCAGCTTTTAATTCTAAAAACAATTTTAACCACTCTTTTTCTATGATTCGTTTATTTCCATCTTGCATCGCTTCTTTGCTAAATGCCTTTTCAAATGTTTCTTTAATATACTTTGGGTATATAGGCCAAAATAAGCGAAGATTATGGTCAGTCCCAGGTATTGGTCTATTTTTATTATTTAGAGGATCATATACAAATATAGGATTTCTTCCGTAGTATTCCATCACAGAATCATTTGTTATACAATCAACAGAGTTTTTCCCTTCTAATGGATGATTTATAAACAGCAATCTAAATAGGATAATTGCCATAGAAAATCTATCAGACAAAACATCAGGCTTATTTTTTCCAAGTACTATCTCAGGTGCCATATATCTATCTTTACCTTTTATGCCAAAGTTCTTTCCATCCTCTGCAACATTGTCATTGTCACAAACTAATACATCACCACTAATTTCATTTATAAAAAAGTTTCCATTATTCAAATCTTGATAACTATATCCTTTTTTATGTAGTGCTCTAAATGCTTGAATCAAATTTATCCCAGCATTTACAAGTGCTTCAAATGATTTAAAGTGAACCTGTGGGTACTTTTTAGTCCCAGTTAAAAATTCAGTAAATTCATGGTATTCTTTCGGTCTTAACTCCATAATATATCCAAATGTATCATCTTTCATCTCAGTTATACATATAGGCCATAAAAACTTGTCACTTGGTGAACCCTTGTCAATATTTTTTTCTATATTATCATAAAAATCTTTTTTTCTATTACCAAATACATTTTTGTGATACCACTTGAGTGCATACTCTTTACCATTATAACTAACTTTATATACTATGCCTTGTCCTCCTGAACCCAGTTCTTCCTTTATCACTACCTCCCCACCATATTTTATTTTTACCTTATCACCTTTAACTAAATTTGACATTCATTTACCTCACATTTACTAATTATTTGTAGTTAATATGTTTAATATAGTAAGTGCATATTTTGCATCACAAAGCAGCACATTATACGTCTTATCTTCAAATTGGAATGTTATACCATCTTTATATGGTATTATTGAAGATAGATTTTTTAATTTTTTATCAAAAACTTCTTTTTGCGAAGAAAAAACTATTCTCTCATTTGTTATATAAAGTATGCCTTTGTGAAAACTCTGTACCGAAGTTATATTAGGACTCATATTGCCATTTCCAAGATGTATAGTCCATCCTTTTAAAATTCTAATGCTATTGCCAAAACGATTTGACTTATATGATTTCCTTTTTTCTTCAGCAACAAGTATAGATTTATCTATGAAATGACAAATTTCATTTTTTGACATTACAATTGTTGCTGTATTAAAAACTGGCAAGTTTCCACTCTCAATCTCTCTCATAGCACCAGCTGGCAAAATACTTGTTAATGTCAAATCCACTGCATTATCATTATTTGTTTTTCCAAAAAGCCAATCTAAAAACATTTTTCACCCCAAATAAAAAGCCCGCAGACCGAAACCTGCGGACTGAAAATTGCGAGCTTCTGTTTGCGAGACAGTATTAAACCATATAGGAATTAATATAAAGCACGCAGTTTTGCCAATTTGACATACTGCTCCAATATGATTATTCAATTAATACTATCTCGCAATTCCTATATTATCACATTTATCCAAAAATGTAAAGCATAGTTAGTGTCTGCTCAACAATTCACAATTATTAATTTTCCCCCTCTATTACACATCAATTCTAAAAAGCAAAATAAAACATCCATTATATGATTTATATTCATTACTATTATAGATAATATTATTGATG
>CADCOW010000039.1 GCA_902803205.1 uncultured Eubacteriales bacterium
AACATTAATTGTATTACCAACATATATAACCACTCATAAGAGTAGTGAAGAAATCCATAATGAACATACTGATGTGTTCCCAAGAGCATTAGAGCCAAATCAAGAAACCGATTCTACATTTTATGTTACTTTTGGAAATAATGCAAAACTTGGTATAAATGGATATGATGATTACTTTGACACCGATAATAAGGTACATTTTAGAACCAAGATTAAAGTAATTGAGTCGTATGATGGCGATTTAGATAAAGTTGGAGATTTGATGAATAATCCAATATGTGATGAATTTGCGGAATTTGATGTTTATAAGGCGGATTAGAAGAGGAATATATGTCAAAATTTGATAATGAATATAAAAAATTATTTGATGATTATTTTAATAGGCAAGAAAAATCTTATATTGAAGTTTTTGGTTATGGACCTACAATGCCTTATGATGAAAATATAGATAGTGAATTTTATACATCAAAACCCAATGATGATAATGAAGCGGAATGGAAACCTATAAAAATTTCAAATGTAAATTGGGACAAAATTGAAAATTCACTTGGTATAGTTTTAAATGATGAAATTAAAGCATTTTATGGTACTTATAAATTTTTAGAGTTAAGTGGTAAAATTGACAATTATGAATACAATATTTTAAATTTTGGGGTTGATTGTGAATTAGAAGATGACATAATAAATAGATACTATAAAAATGGATTTCAAGAGTTACAGTTATTTTATATTGGGTACATTGAATCAGAAACAAAACTATTTTATTCAAATGTCAATAAAAAAATGTATAAACATGATGAAGATTTAGATGTAGATATTGAAGAATTTGAATATAGTTTAAGTGAAATTTTGAAAAAAATATCAGGGTTTTAAGAACAATGGAAATTTTGCATTATTCAAATGAAATTCAAAATATAATAGATAGCAAATATATAACAAGTTGTAGTGGAAAAGAATACACGATAAATCATCCAATAACATTAGTTTTAAGTACAGTATATGTTAGTAAGGATTCTAAAACGCCACACAATTCACAAGGGTGGGAAAGAGATAATAGTAAATACTTTAAAGAATTATTAGAAGAGCACCCAGAATATTTTGATGACAAAAATAAAACTTTAATTTTAAATAATAAGGCACCTATAGTAAATGATAAGTTTATTAGTTATTTCCCACAATATAAAGATTACAAAAGACAAAAATTAGTATTGCATCATATCGGTGGTGATGGACAAATAGTTGCTATTCCTCAAGATGTTCATTATGGATTTGGTGAAATCCACAATATTGAGAGAGATTTGGGAATTAGAGATATTGCTATCGCCTTTTCTAATGATATCACAGTAAAAGTAAAAAATGGCGATGCAAAAATGGGGCAGAGAGTTGAATACTATAAGTCTTTTTCTGCCAAAAAAGACCAAGACAAAAATGATGAATTTAAGAAAAAAAATAATGACAATAAATTAAATGAAACAAAACTAAATATTAATGGTAGTTCTAAAGTAAGTATAAAGGATAAATTATTAAGTGGTTTCTTTTCAACTATTAACAAAGCTATTGATTTTAGTGAAAAGCACCCAATTGCTACTGATATCGTTGTTAACGGAGTGAAAGCTGTAGGCTCAGCATTTGTATCAATAGCAATGGATAATGTTTTTAACAAATCTAATGAAAATTGCGAGAATAATAGCAAAAATCCAGTAGATAACAATATAAATAAAACAAATACTATTAATAATAACATAGATTTAACATCAGAAACAAAAACTTATACACCAAATTATGTTCCACCAGGAAAGCAACTTTATTATACAAATGAAGGACCTAAAGTATTACCAAGAGCTGGATACTCCAGGGAAGGAAGTAAAAATGATAGTGAATAATTTATAATTATTAAATAATTTGTTAATCGTAAATATAAAAATATTTAATAAGAGGTTAATATGATAGTTTATGATAAACTTTGGAAAACTATGGAAAAAAAGAAAATATCACAGTATATGTTAATTCATAAGTATAATGTTTCTACAGGTCAACTTGATAGGTTGAGAAAAAATGAGAATGTTAATACAAAAACTCTTGATATGCTTTGCAAATACTTAAGTGTAATCTATTTGATATAGCAGAGTTTAAAAAAAAGAATTTTAAATGAAAGGAAAAGTATGGAAGAATCAGTTTTGCAAAGTAAAATTAGAGATAATAAAGATGTGCAAGAAGAGATATTAAATATTATAAACTGTGATAATGGGTATGAATTTATTTCAGAGGATCATTATCCTAACGGAATTTATGCTGATTTTTCTATTGTAAAAAATAATGAAGTTAAAGCCATTATTGAATGCAAGGGTTCAGAGATAGGTGTAAATGAGTATGTTAGAGGTATTGGGCAAATTACAACATATGATTATTTTGCAAAAAATAGTTTATCAATAAAAAATTACAATTTCAATAATACTTATATTCTTTTTTGTTTCCCATCTGGTATAGTATTAAATCGTAATTTTAATATAGGGTTATTCCCATATCCAGAAAAAAGTAAAATTATAGAACTCAACGAGAGAAATGATAATATACGAGAAATAACTCGAGATGAATTAAAAAAATTTGCTGAAGGTGGCATTGAAGATAAAATTACAATATCACCATATTACATAAGAGATACAAGAATTTATGAATTGTATATTTTATTACATTATTTACAACTCAAAAAAATGAGTGGATGCGAAGTTGTTAATAGAACTGAAATTGAAATTAATGAATTAAGAAAAATAGGAACACAGGATAATAGAAATTGGAGAAATGCATTTATAGCATTGTCTTCTCTTGGTCTCATAGATTCAAAGAACTTGCCATCTAAAAAAGGTGCATATTATGCAACTTTATCTTATGATGAGTTTACATATGAAGTATACAAATGCTATATTTATCCATACATAAATGCCTTCTTTGAATTGTTTTACAGTAAAAACACTAAAGAAATTAAGCTATCAAATAAAGAAATTTGTGATTTTTTTAATGATAAGTATAATGAGAAACAAGTTTTATTTTTTACTGATTCAGATAATAGATATTTATCTAGTTGGTTAAATATAATGAGAGATGATTTTGGTTGTATATTTTTTGAACCACGCAATTTAGAGCGAAAATTAGTATATAATATTGAGGAATGTAATGAAAAGTTCGCTATTGATAATATAAAGAAATATGGAATTGGTGGGCAATATGTTGAAAAATATAAGCAACTGATAAAAGGGAAATCTCATTTATAGGAGTAATATGAATTATACTATTTTTGAAACATTTGTAGGCGCTGGCGGTTCGCATTTAGGATTTAAGAATAATGGGTTTAAATCTATATTTGTAAATGATATAGATAAAGATTGCATAGAAACATTATTGTATAATAATCCTGAAATCAAAGATACAGCTATAGTCAGCATTGAAGATTTTATGAATTTGAATACTAAACAATTACTAAAGGAAATGAATATCAATAAAGGTGATATAGATGTAATGTTTGGTGGAATTGTATGCAAAGGATTTAGTTTAGCTGGAGAGAAATCGCCTAACGACAAACGGAATTTTTATTATAGACAGCAATTAAATTTAGTTAATGATTTAAGACCAAAAATTAGTATTATTGAAAATGTACCTGGCATTATTAATGCTGAAATTATATCCGATGATACACCTAATAATATAAAAGAACGAATTGATAAATTATGGAAAGAAATTGAAAATTATAAAGGCTTTAAAGCTAATGCACGAAAAGTAAATAAAATTACAAAAGAATTAGAAAAAAAAGGACTTGATTTAAGAAAGAGAAAAGAAGAATTAGTTTCATATTTAAAAAGTAATGGTTATTTGATTTCTGTAAGTGACGATATAGAAAAAATTTATAATAAAATTGGATACAAATTGTATAAAAAAGTTCTTAATTCAGCATGGTATGGTGCTTATACCAAAAGAGAAAGAATTATTATAGTTGCGATAAGAAACGATATACCATTTGAATTTGAATATCCAAATCCAATATATAATGATGAAAAAGAATATAAGACTGTTGGCGAAGCATTAAAACTAATAAAAAAAGATAAAAACGACAAGGATAATATTCCTATGAATCATAATGAGAAGACAAAAAAAAGGTTTAAATATATTAAAGAAGGCGAAAATTTAGCTGAAAAGATAGACAAATTACCTAAAGATTTGAAAATTAGTAAATTTTATTCAAGAGGCAGTACAATGCGACTTGATTCCAAAAAAAGCTCTCCAACTTTAGTTCCAGGGCATAGTAATTTTCCTATACACCCATTTGAAGATAGGTCAATTACTGTAAGAGAAGCTGCCACTATTACTGGGTTTCCACTTAATTATAAATTTTTTGGTAGTCATAGTAAAAGGTGCGAGGAAGTGGGAAATGCAGTACCACCACCATTATCATCAGCAATTGCTAAGGAATGTAAAAAATTGTTAGACAAATATTATAAAAGTAAACTTAAGTAATGGAACCACAATCATTGACAATGTTTGCAAAAACTCATAACATCGACAGGGATGAACTGTTGTCTTTTTTGATTGAATGTGGAGTTGTTAAAGATATAAGAACTATTACTGATAAAGGGTTGAAACTCGGAATAAAGTATAAGAAGGGCGAAAAAGCAGGTATTTGGCCAGTTTATGGTGCGGAGACGGAAGAACTGATAAAAGGTCATAGTTTTAATCTGAAAGATAATAAAAAGAGAATTTATACGAAATCAAAGTCAGATCAGTTCATATTTGA
>CADCOW010000040.1 GCA_902803205.1 uncultured Eubacteriales bacterium
AGTTATGATTTATATACAATATATGTTAGTCATATTTTTGGTAATATGTGCTCTCGCAGTGTGTGTTACAAATAATTTATTAGTTTCATTAATTATATTTACTGCATACAGTTTGGTTATGTCAGTTATATGGTTATTTATTGAATCACCAGACTTGGCAATTACTGAAGCTGCAGTAGGAGCAGGTATAACAAGTATTATATTTTTTATAACACTTGTGAAAGTTGATAAGATGAATGAGGGGGAGGCAGAAAATGATTAATGTAGTAGAATCATTAAAGAATTTTGTAAATGGCACCCAACTTATTGAATCAAAAAATGAAACAGAAATTAAAGATTCAACAGTAGTAAAAAAACATCATGAAACAAGTTTTACTGAAAGAGTTACTGCACTTATAGAAAAAGGTGAAAGTAAGGCTGCAAGAAGTGCATATACTGTTGTTGCGGTTATCATGGCAATTATAATTATTGGCTGCCTTATATATACTGTTTCTTTCCTGCCACATTTTGGTGGAGCAGACAATCCTGCAAATAGCAGTGAAGTAGTGCGTGCATATATAGAAAACGGTATTCATGATACAGGAGCTACAAATTTTGTAGCAGGTATGATACTTAATTACAGAGCATTTGATACTTTAGGTGAATCTTCAGTACTTTTTATAGCTGCAACTGCTGTAATCATTCTTTTATTTAGACATAAGACAAAAGAAGAGGAAAAAGCAGAATCTGTAGAAGAAGAGTTTTATGAAGATAAACATGATGTTATACTTAGACATGGTGCACTTATATTAGTTCCAGTTACTCTTATGTTTGGACTTTATGTTTTATTCAATGGTCACTTATCACCAGGTGGAGGTTTCTCTGGTGGAACTATAATGGGTGCAGCACTTATACTTTATAATCTTGCATTTGGCGACAAATCTACTAAGAAATTCTTTAATTATAATATAAATAAAGTTGTAAAAATAATAGCACTTGGTTTCTATGCATTATCTCAAGCATATGCGTTTTATGTTGGTGCAAATCATTTACCTTCAATCATATCAAATGGAGTTGCAGGAACAATTTTAAGTAGTGGACTTATATTACCGCTCAATGTTTGTGTAGGTTTTGAAGTTGCATGTACTATGTTTGGATTTTATTCTTTGTTTGATAGGGAGGAAATCTAATGTTAAGTGGCTTAATAAGTAATTTCTATGAGACAGCATCAATAATTGTTTTTGGAATTGGTTTTGTTACTTTGCTCCTTAATAGAAATATAATAAAAAAAATAATTGGATTTAACTTTATGGATACTGCTATATATTTGTTTCTTGCATCAAAGGGATATATCACTGGAAGAATCGCACCTATAGTATCAGAAAGATTAGGTGATGCGAATGTAGTAGCATATCAGGCAGGGACAGCTGTTCCTAATATAAATAATTATGTCAATCCAGTTCCAGCGGGACTTGTTCTTACGGGTATCGTTGTATCAGTAAGTTTTACTGCTTTTTTCCTGGCTCTTGCAGTAAGACTTTATAGAGCGTACAATACTTTGGATTTACATAAGATTATTTCTATAATGAATAAAGAGGAGAATGAAGAATAATGTTTTTAGAATTATTGCCATTTTATAATAAATATTTAGAGCCAGCATCAGCTTATGAAATAACAAATGTTGTCCAAAATTTTCCGTTTATATCAATTTTACTTTCTCTTTTTATAGGAATTGTATGTTTAGCAGTAAGACCAAAAACTGCTATGAAGTTAGTTTTCTTTAATCTCGGTGCTTGCTTTTTACTTGGACTTTCAACGCTTATTTATTGTATAGGCAGAGGAGATTATTTTATATATGTTATGGGTCAGTTCCCAGCACCATTTGGAAATGAGATAAGAGTAGGTGTTCTTGAAGCTCTTATGGCTACAGCATTTGCACTTGTTATGTTTTTATCTCTTATGGGCGGACTTAAACATATATTCCATGATGTATTACCAGAAAAGCAAACTTATTATTTTCTTATGATGGAGTTTCTTTTTACATCGCTTATAGCACTTATTTATACAAATGACTTATTTACTGCTTATGTATTTGTAGAAATTAATACTCTTACAGCTTGTGCAATAGTTATGCTTAAACATAGTAAAGAAACTTTAGTTGCTACTGCAAGATACTTAATGATGAGTTTACTTGGTTCTGGTCTTATAATGATAGGTATAAGTATACTTTATGATATTTCTGGACATCTTTTAATGGAAGATATAAAAGTTGCTGTTACAGCACTTGCAAAAACTGGGAAATATAAATTACCACTTGAAGTTGTAATTTGTCTTTTCGCTATAGGACTTGGTATAAAATCAGCTTTATATCCATTCCATTCTTGGCTTCCTGATGCACATGGAACTTCTACATCTGGATCATCAGCAGTGTTGTCTGGTCTTGTTCTCAAAGCATATATTATACTTCTTATAAAGATGATTTATAGAGTATTTGGAATGGAAGTAATACTTAACTCAAGAGTTTTAAATATTTTATTTGTTCTTGGTGTGCTTGCGATGACAATTGGTTCTATAAAAGCAATCAACTCAAGAGATTTAAAGAGAATGATTGCATATTCATCTGTAGCACAAATAGGATATATTTATCTTGGAATTGGTCTTGGACCAGCTGGTATGGCAGCTGCATGTTTACAAATACTTGTACATGCTTATACTAAGCCTATGTTATTCAATACTGCAGGCGCATTTATGGATGAAGCAAATGGTAGTAGGAAGTTTAAAGACTTAGTTGGAGCAGCAAGAAAAAATATGTGGGCTGGTATAGGATTTGCTGTTGGCGCATTTTCTATGATAGGGATACCGCTTTTTGCAGGATTCGTAGTTAAGTATAATCTTGCAACGGCAGCACTTACTACTACAAAGTTAAAAGCAATAGTTGCATTAGTTGCACTTGTTATAAGTACTGTTTTAAATGCAGTTTATTATATACCAGCTTTAATGGTTCTATTTAAAAAGACAGATGATACAAAAGATATTGTGCTTTTTGGAAGTAAAACTGATGTGCCGTTTGTAGTATCAAATGGAATATTTATCATTTGTAACTTTATACTTGGAATTTTATCATTTATATTTATAGATATAATAATTATGGGACTTTCAATGTTTGCATAAGAAAAATATTTTTATAGAGGGAATGTATGAAGGATTATATGCTTTTACTACCAATATTGTTTCCTGCAATAGCAGCATTACTAACATTGGTAATTAAAAATAAGTTTAAAGAAAGAGAATTTAGAACTATCTATGTAGGTATAGTTCTTGTCGTTACTTTTATTTTAAATTTGTATGTTATATCTAAATATCAAGGACTTACATTATTTTATTTAACAAAGAATTTACCAGTAGAACTTAAAGTTGATAAACTTACAGTTTTGTTTAATATATTGGTAACTACAATGTGGCTTCTTGCTGGTATATTCTCATTTGAATATATGAAACATGAAGAAAGAAATGAAAGTTTTTATATGTTTTATTTACTCACTGAGTCTGTTCTTTTAGGACTTGGCATGGCTTCTAATTTCTTGACATTTTATTTGTTCTATGAGTTTATGACTTTCCTTTCACTTCCACTTGCACTTCATACAAGAACTAAAGAAGCAATCTATGGAGGACTTAAGTATTTATTCTATTCAGTATTTGGTGCTTCGCTTGCTCTTGTTGGATTCTTTTTTATGACTCAATATGGTGATATTACATTTAGAGCAGGAGGAACATTAATAGCTTCTAAAGTACTTGGAAATGAAGGATTATTGTTGACAGTTTTCTTCTTTACTATATTAGGTTTCAGTGTAAAAGCTGGTATGTTCCCATTCCATGCTTGGCTTACTGCAGCTCACCCTGTAGCACCAGCACCAGCCTCTGCAGTTTTATCTGGTATTATTACTAAAGCTGGAGTTCTTGCTATTATAAGAGTTATATATTATCAAGCAGGAGTTGAATTTTTAAGAGGCACTTGGGTTCAATATGCATTTATGGCACTAACACTTATAACAGTGTTTATGGGTTCAATGATGGCATATAAGGAGCAGATATTAAAAAAGAGACTTGCATATTCTTCAGTATCTCAAGTTTCATATGTGCTTTTTGGTTTATCTACTATGACAACTATAGGATTTGTTGGAGCACTTCTTCAAGTTGTATTTCACTCTATAGCAAAGAATTTACTCTTTATGTCTGCAGGTGCTATCATATATAGAGAACATAAAACACTTGTATCTGAACTTAAAGGAATAGGAAAGAATATGCCTATAGTTATGTGGTGCTTTACTATTGGAGGACTTGCACTTGTAGGTATACCACCACTTACTGGATTTGTAAGTAAATGGTATCTTGCAATGGGTTCACTTGAATCAGGTGTATTAAATATGAATTACTTAGGACCAGTTGTGCTTCTTGCATCTGCACTTCTTACAGCAGGTTATTTAGTAACTATATCTATCAGTGCATTTATTCCAGGAGCAGATTTTGATTATAGTACCATTAAGAAAACTGAGCCTAATTTATATATGTTAATTCCATTGGTTTTATTATCTATATCTTGTGTGGTATGTGGAACATTTGCAACTCCACTTATTAATTATTTTACAAGTATAGCTAATTTAATTATAAAATAGATATATTATAAGTCGTTAAATGGAGATATAGATGGTTATAATATTAATGATTATATTACCAATTTTGACAGGCCTATTATTGCCATTTTTAAAAATTAATAAACTAAATAGAAATATTTATGTAGTTGTAGTAGCTATATTGACAAGTGTAATAGCATTTTCAACTATAATAAATAATACAAATATTGATATTTCAATTATAAATATAACAAAAGAATTTGATATAGGATTTAAAAATGATGGGCTTGCAAAAATATTTACTATGATAGTTGCTACTCTTTGGCCTCTTGCAACTCTTTATTCTACTGAATATATGGAGCACGAGGAAAATCAGACATCATTTTTTAGGTATTATCTTATAGCATATGGTATAACTCTTGGGCTTGCACATAGCAAAAATCTTATAACTATGTATTTGTTTTATGAGTTGCTTACATTTTCAACATTACCACTCGTTATGCATAAGTTACATGATAAAAAGTCATTATATGCTGGAAAGGTATATCTTGTATTATCAATACTTGGTGCATCATTAGCACTTATGGGAATAATAATATTTATAAACTTGACAAATAATGTTGAATTTGTATATGGTGGTTTAGTTCAAAATAATGATACATTAAATAAAAGTTTATTATACTTATCTTATATACTTTGTTTTATAGGATTTGGTGTAAAAGCAGCAGTAGTTCCATTTACATTTTGGTTACCACTTGCAGGAGTTGCTCCAACACCTGTGTCAGCACTACTTCATGCTGTAGCAGTAGTTAAGGCAGGAGTATTTGCAATAATGAGAGTTACATATTTTTCATTTGGAGTAGAAGTTTTACAAGGTAGTATTGCACAAAATATTTGTCTAATTATAGCAATTACAACTATATTTTATGGTTCTATTATGGCACTAAAGGAAAGACATATAAAAAGAAGATTAGCATATAGTACTGCAAGTAATTTGTCATATATATTATTTTCTGTTTTACTTTTGACAACTGATGGTTTTGTAGCAGGAATTTTGCATATGATGTTCCATGCAATTATAAAAATTAATTTATTTTTTGCAACTGGAAGCATAATGATATATGCAGGAAAAGAATATATACAAGATGTAAAAGGAATTGCTAAAAAGATGCCAATAACAATGTTTACATTTTTGGTAGCATCTTTTGCACTTGTGGGGCTTCCTCTTACATGTGGATTTATAAGTAAGTATGCAATCATAACATCAGCAATAAATGCAGGGACTACAAAATCGATGATAGGAATTGTTGCAATTATTATATCGGCAATTTTAACTGTGATTTATTTATTTAGTATAATTATACCTGCTTATCTACCAAGTAAAGATTTTGATGAACAACATTTAAAAAATATTAAAGAAGCTGGTTTATCAATTAGAATAGTTTTAATAACAATCACAATTTTAATTATATACTTTGGTGTTAATTCTACAAGTTTAGTTAGTTTCGTAGAAAATGTTTCAAAGGGTATAAATTAGGAGGCATTTGTGGATAGTATTTTATTATTTTTAGTAGTATTTCCAATAGTAGGAGCTTTTATTTCTTACTTAATAGGAAGAAAAAACAAAACACTTAGAGATTATTTTGTTGCATTTGTTTGTATAGTTGATTTTGCTATAATGGTTTTCTTACTTATGAATGTGACAAGTACAGGTAATTTAAATTATTATGTTCCAAATATTTGTGGAATGGATTTACACCTTGAGTTAGATGGATTTAGAGCAATATATGGAACTATATGTGCTTTTATGTGGTCTATGACATCACTTTTTTCGCATGAGTATTTTCATCATTATAGAAACAGAAATCGATATTTCTTTTTTTTACTTTTAACTTTTGCAGGCACTATGGGTGTTTTCTTATCTGGAAATCTTTATACTACATTTATATTCTTTGAAATCATGTCTATGGCTTCATACGTAACTGTTATACATGATGAAAAACCAAATGCTATGAGAGCAGGAGATACATATCTTTTTATAGCTGTACTTGGTGGTATGGTTATGCTTATGGGTCTTTTCTTGCTTCAAAATGCTATAGGTACACTTAAGATAGATGATTTACATAACGCAGTAGAAACATACTTATCAAATGGTGGAAGTTCAAGTGTTATATGGGCAAGTGCTATGTGTTTACTTTTTGGTTTTGGTGCAAAGGCTGGTATGTTCCCAGTTCATATATGGCTTCCAAAAGCTCACCCAGTAGCACCAGCACCAGCATCAGCACTTCTTTCAGGTATTCTTACTAAATCTGGTGTGTTTGGTATATTAGTAATTACATCAAGAATATTCTTATATGACCCAGTATATGGAAATTTAATTCTTGGCATCGGTACTATTACAATGTTCCTTGGTGCTTTCCTTGCACTTTTCTCTATAGATTTAAAGAGAACTCTTGCTTGTTCTTCAATGTCTCAAATTGGATTTATTCTTGTAGCGTGTGGTATGCAAGCATTACTTGGTCACCACAATGCTTATGCAGTCCGCGGCGCACTTCTTCACATGGTAAATCACTCAATATTTAAGTTAGTTCTTTTCATGTGTGCAGGTGCAGTTTATATGAATTTGCATAAACTTGATTTAAATGATGTAAGAGGTTTTGGAAGAGGAAAAAAAGTTCTTATGATTTCATTCCTTCTTGGTTATATTGGTATAGCAGGTGTACCTCTTTTAAGTGGATATGTTTCAAAGACTTTAATCCATGATTCAATCTTGCATTATTTACATGAATTGCATAATGAGGGAATACATGGTTTTTGGAATTATAATATATATAGTATTATTGAATGGGTGTTTACTATTTCTGGTGGACTCACATTTGCATATATGACTAAACTATTTATTTGCTTATTTGTAGAAAAAAATAATGATTCAGAAGTTCAGAAGAAGTATGATAGTTTAAATGGAAAATATATGACACTCTTGTCAAAATTTGCTATAGGTGTATCTGCACTTATAATTCCTATATTTGGATTTACATCTGTCATAATGGATAAGGTAAATAAAATTAATCTTGGTGTGATGGATAAGATAGCAGATATTGGAGAGACATTTATGACAGAAGGTGCTCATAGTTTTGAGTGGGCTGATAAGTTCCTTGATATATACTCTATAGATTGTATTGTTGGAGCACTTAAATCTCTTGTCATTGGACTTTTAGTTTATGTATTGATAATTAGACAATTACTTATGAAAAAAGAAAATGGTAAAAAAGTTTATATAAATGTATGGCCTAAGTGGCTTGACCTTGAGGATAGTTTCTATAGACCAGTTTTAAATATTATTATTAATGTATTTGCATTCGTATTTAGAATTGCAGATAAACTTGTTGATGGGGTAGTATCAATATTAAGAGCAACATTATTTGTAGCTATAAATACAATAAAAACTGGTGATGCATTTGCAGTGTTAAATGTTGAATCAAAATCATCTAAATCAGTTAAAACTATTACAGATAGTTTATCTATGAGTTTGTTATTATTTTGCCTTGGACTTTGCATAGCACTTATTTATCTTGTAGTGTTTAATGCTTAGTTTAGGAAATTTAATAAATATATCAATAATAAAGTTTAGGGAGGACTTTAATATGGATCAAAAAGTTAAAAATGCTAGAATCTTATTTAAAGTTTTAGCACTTTTTACAGCAATGTTCTTTGTGATGTCATTTGTCTATGGTGCAATGACAGGAACTACAGCTGAAATTTGGCCAAAGTTTCTTGAAATTTTAGGAACACCAGCACAATGTACTCAAGATATGTATGGTATAAGTGTTGCAGGAACATACTTTAATATGGGTATGTGTTGTTTACTTATGCTTATTTACATCATTTGCTGTGGTGGTATGGATGCTGTCAATAGTGGTACTGTAGCAGCATTTTTCCTTACAGTAGGTTTCTCTTCTTGGGGTATGAATGTTTTAAAC
>CADCOW010000041.1 GCA_902803205.1 uncultured Eubacteriales bacterium
AGAAAGTGAAGATTGTGTAAGTGTGTGTATGTTTGATTATGATGAAAAAACATTAGAAGTTACAGTTTATAGCAACTTTGAAAACACCGAGCCAACATATCAAAATACTCACCACTTCCACTACACCCTTGACAACGACGGCAATGTGGATGATGTGGTATTTGATTATACAGATGAATAAAGTTAATAAAACTATATTTGTGAGAAATAAAATGAGATATTTGGGAAATAAAGAATCAATAAAAAATGAAATACTAAAAGTGATTAGTGAAAAAAATTTGTTAGAAAATAGCAAAGTATTTTTTGATGCTTTTTGTGGAACAGGAACAATTGCTGATGAATTAAAGGATAAGTGTAAAATAGTTATAAATGATAATTTAAATTTTGCAACGGTGTTTACTTTAGGTAGATTAAATAAAAATAGGTGTAAATTTGATAAATTGGGTTTTAACCCTTTAGAGTATTTAAATACTAATGACAACAAATATAATGGTTTTTTTACAAAGAATTATTCACCAAAATTATCTGGAAGAATGTATTTTAGTAATGAAAATGCAGGACGAATAGATTATTTTAGATATCAAATAGAAAATTGGTATAATGAAAAAAAAATAAGTTTAGTAGAATATAATTATTTATTAGGATGTTTACTTGAATCAGTATCAAAAGTAGCAAATATAGCAGGTGTTTATGGTGCATATTTAAAGAAATGGGACCCAAGGGCATTGAAAAAAATAAAGTTTATAGATATAGAAAGCAATAGCAAAAAATTAAAAAATCAAGTAGATGTGTACAATGAAAATATAGTTGACATTATAGGCAAGATAAAATGTGATATTATATATTTAGACCCACCATATACAAAAAATAAGTATTCGGTGCAGTATCACATTTTAGAAACATTGGTGTTAGATGATAATCCTAAAATAACAGGAATTACTGGAGTAAGAGAATATAGTAATAAATTAAATAATTGGTCAATTAAAAATAAAGTAGAAATTGAATTTGATAAAGTAATGTATGAAACTAAAGCAAAACACATTATTATGAGCTATAGTGATGAAGGGTTATTGAGTAAAGATTATATACAGAATGTGTTTAAGAGATATTGTGTAAAGGATTCAATAGAAGTAAAAGAAATAAAATATAAAAAGTATAGAAATCATAGAACAAAAACAGAATCGCAGCATAATGAATATATTTTTTATGGGGAAAAGAGAAGCAAAGATAAAATATATTATTGTTGTCCACTTAATTATATGGGAGGCAAATCAAATATTATTGATAAAATCAAACCTCATTTAAATAATAGAAAAAGAATAATAGATATAATGGGTGGAGGCTTTAATGTAGGGATAAATGCAGATAATTTTAAAGAATATTATTATAATGATATAAATAGTATGGTTGTAGACATGGTAAAAATGTTTAAAGAAGAAGATACAGAGCAATTAATAAACTTTATTGAAAAAACCATTAAAAAGTATAAATTAGAAAAAAAGAAAGCAGGTCCTTATAAAGTTTTTAGAAAAGACTATAATGAAAAATATAGGTTTAGAGAAGATTATGCAAAGTATTTATATGTATTATTGTTGTATGGATTTCAACAACAATTAAGATTTAATTCAAAATATGAGTTTAATAATCCATTAGGTGAAAGTGGATATAATGATTATGTAAAAGAAAAAATCGTAAGTTTTTCAAGAAAAATAAAAGAGTTAGATGTTACTATTTTAAATAAAAGTTATGAAGAATTAGAAAGTAAAATAGATTATAATACTTTGGTTTACATAGACCCACCATATTTGATAACATTGGGATCGTATAATGATGGAAAAAGAGGATTTGTAGGATGGAATGATGAAGAAGAAAAAAAATTAATTGATTTTATGAATAGGATAAAAGATAAAAACTGTAAAATGGTTATCTCTAATATAATAGAATATAAAAAAAAGAAGAATCATTTTTTAGTAAAATTTATAGAAGAAAATAAAAAAAATATAAAAATTGAGTGTATAAATGTAAAAAAACGAGAGGAGGTTCTAATAGTATATGAACAACATAATATCATATAATAATAAAGGTGCAAAAGATAGATCACCCAACTATGATACATTTGTGACAGAAGCAATTTTAGAAGATATTTGTTTTAGGCTTACAAACGATAAAACTTATTGTGTTGAAAAAAATGATAGCGAAAGAAATGTGGGTAGGCTTATAAAATTAAAAGACACAAAAAATAAAAAAATATATTTTATTAATCTATCACAAGAGGGAGTGATAAAAGGAAGAAATTATTATTTCCAAAGTATTTCAACTGCACTTGAAAAATTTTTTGATGAAAAAGTTGATAGAGAATATGATAAGCAATTTTGTTTTTATTTTATGCCGTTTGAAGGAAATATAAAAACTGACTATTATATATTTTTGTTTAGAATAATGGAAACTGCAGGAATCAAATTTGTAAATAAAGATTCTGTATTTAATAATCACGAAATTACAACCTTTACATCAATGAGAGATTTAATAAATGAACGAAACATTTTAAAGCAGTCTAATGCAGGAAATCAATCAACATATATATCAGATGATGGAGATAGTTATGGAATATATGGCAAAACATTTGGAACCAATGTAAAAGAAACTATTTTGTTATGTTTAGCGGCTATTAATATAAGTGAAAAACAAATAAAACTATATCAAATATTAGATAATGATAGTGAATCAATAGGTGAAAAAGATAAAATGCTAATTAATGAGTTTTCAAAACAAAGCAAAATAAATAACATAGAGATTATTGATGATACATTAGAATTTGAAGAAAAATGTAATGCTAATAATTTAAGAAGTCCAAGATTTAATTATAATTTACTTAATAAATATGGTGGAATTAAAAAATGTGCAATTTGCGGGTGTGAAATTGAACAAATTATTCAAGGCGCACATATATATCCAGTAGCGGAAATAAGAAAAAATCAAACACTTTCTAATGAACAAAAATATAACTATGCTACACATAAAGATAATGGAATGTGGTTATGTGAAAATCACCATAAATTATTTGATAGTGGAGTAATGTCCTTTGTCAAAAACAAAGTAGTATTTAATGATATAAAAAAGAAAAGTGATGAAGAATTTTTAAAAGAAATAACAAAGTACAAAGAATTAAGCAATGAAATTTATAATAGTGAAATGGAAAAATTTTTTAAACTAAGATACAACTATATTTAATAAAAATATTTTCCCTATAATAAGTTATAATTGAGGTCATTATGATTTTATTAGACAACCCAATTTTATTAATTATTATTATGATACTTATAGTATTATCAACAGTATCAATAATTTTTGCTATAATAGCGTATGGCAAATACGATGATTTAAATAAGCGATACGAAATTTTTATGAAAGGTAGAGATGCAGAGACTCTTGAAGAATATTTTATTGATTTGCAAAATGATCTTGACCATCTTGTAGAAGATAATAAAAAAAATAAAGAGAGCATTCGTAAACTTAATAGAATTACAAAACGATCATTTCAAAAATTAGGTTTCTATAGATATGATGCATTTGAAGAAAAAACAGGTAAGAGGTCATTTGCACTTGCTATGCTTGACTTTACTAATTCTGGTTTTGTAGTAACTTGTCAGAGTCTTGGAGATGGAACAATTATATTTTTAAAAGAAGTTGAAGTTGGAAGTACTACTACAAAACTTGGACCTGAAGAAGAAAAAGCACTTGAGATAGCACTTGGACAAAGAGATAAATATGAAGATTAGTAATATATTAAAAGAAAAACTTAATAATAAAAGAAGAAAAAAACCTGTAAATCCTATTTTACTTGCTGGTATGGCATTTGTATTTGCAGCAGTTGCTTTCAATGTATATAACTATAATCAATTAAAACCAAAGCAATTATATTATATAGAAAATCTTGATATTTCATTTCCTATAATTTATCAAATAAGAAATGATAAGAAATTAAATGAAATGAGAGGCTTCACAAATAGCAATTATAGCAAAGTTGCAAATGACACTGTAACTCTACTTGGACAAAGTAGAAAATTAGACCTTCTTATAAAAAATAATGGAAATAAATTTAACTATCTTGAATATGAAATAAGAGATAGGACAAGTAACAGGTTGCTTGAAAGAACTCGTTTTGATATAGATGAGTCATCTCAAGATAAAGAAAAAGATGAGACAAGGATTACTCTCAATATTCAAAATTTGATTAGAGCCAATACGGCTTATTTACTTACTATAAAAATCAATACCAACAAAAGAGAAGCATTTTATTTTGCAAATGTAATTTATCGTCCTAAAAATAATCTTGATGAAGCAGTTAAGCAGGCAGAGTGGTTTACAGAGATGACATTTGATCCAGTTACTGCAGGTAATTATGAAAAAGGTATAGTAAAATATCTTGAGACGAGTATCAATCGTGATATGAGGGAAATGCACACTGTAACTTTGCAACAGACATTTGAACAACTTACATTTGCAGATACTAAGATGAAAAGAGTGAGCGAGTATTATTTTAATATTTATCAAGCTCAGGAATATAGTTTCAATATAGCAGTGCGCTATTTAACTCAAAGTGGAAATGATAAGAAAAATGAGTTTTTTATAAATAGAGATGAATATGTTTTGCGTTGGGATGGGACAAGATGGTATTTTATGAAATTTAAAAGAATGACAGAAGAACTTTTAAATATAGATGATAATTCATTTAACGAGACAAATAAAAGATTTTATCTTGGAGTAACCAATCCTAATGATTTAATAAAACTTGAATCAGAAAACCATCGTTATCTTGCATTTTGCAAAGAAAAAGAAGTGTACTTATATGATTCAGAAACTCAAAGATTTACAAATATTTTTTCTTATCGTGTTAGAAACAAAGAAACTTTTGAGCAAATAGCAGAAGATTATGAAGTGAAAATATTAGATGTAAATGATGAAGGTGATGTAACTTATATTGTTTATGGATATAATATGGTTGGTCTTAATGAAGGTAATATGGGAATTGACATTTTTACATACCATAGCGAAACAAATGAATCAGAAGAGAATTTATTTATACCGATTTATACAACATTTCAAAGTTTGAAATATGATATTAGTAGGCTTTGCGTGTATAAAAACAATAGTTTGATTTTTAAGAGTTACAACAAAGTTTATTCTATAGATGTAGATACTGCCGAGATTTTAACTCTTGCAGATGGTTTTGAAGAGACAAAGTTTGCTGCAAGTTCAAATAGCAGATATTTTGCATTTAACAATGATAAGGAAGGAGTTTCAAAACATATAAGTATCTATAATATTGATGATGGGAAAATAACTACTATAGATGCTAAAGAAAATGAAAATATAGAGGTTGTGACATTTATGAATGATGACCTCTTCTATGGTGTATTTAGTGATGAAAATATATGGAGAGAAATAGGGAAAATAATAGGTAGACCAAGTCACGAAATTAGAGTTGTAAATGCAATCACAGGAAAAGAGGATGTGTTTAAAGAAAAAGATAGATACCTTTATAATTTTGTAAATCAACAAAATGTTTTAAGATATAACAAATATACAAGAGATGGGACACATTATACTTATCTTACAAATGATGTTATAGTGAATAATTATCCGATTGAAAATGATGATGTATTTGAATATAAAGAAGAGTTTACAAAAGAAAAATTACGTATAGGATATTTTGATATTCCACTTCAAAAAAATCAGAAGTTGACTTATGCAAAAAGTGCAGGTATCATAAGAAAGCAAATAGAAGAGACTGCTCTTGAGTCATCTACAGAAGTGGAAGAAGCAATTTACTATGTGTATGATAGTGGTGATTTGAAAGCAAAATTAAAAAATCTTTCAGATGGAATAAATGAAATAAGAGACAATTATGGTTATGTTAAATTTGATGATAGAATCACTTGTTATAATCGTGCAAATAAAGGAAATGTATCATATTTAAGACAAGGCGATTCTATACTTGAAAATCTTGAAGGGTTTGAGGAAAATATTTATTTAAAAGATAATACCATATTGGTTATGAATGTAACTGGTGTCACAGAGAGAGACCTTGAATACTACTTAAGTTTAAATGAAAAAATAGTAGTGTATAAGGATGACACATTTCAATTTTTTATAACTGGTTATGATAATAACAACTATGTACTTGAATATAAAAATAAAGATAGAATACTTACACCAAGAGCAGATGTGCATGAAGCTGTAGTGTATGGTGGCTATGTACTTTTTGCACAACTTGAAGCACTTGAATAATACTATAAGTATAGTAATATATAGGAGGAAAGATGGTAAAAAAAATAATACTAATAGTTGCTTTATTGTATAGTATAGTAATAGCTACTTCTTGTGGTAGTAAGATATCACGAATAAACATAAATGGCACATATAAAGGTGCTGGTATAATGAATTATGAAGCTGAAGTTTCGGATGGAACAATAACAATTTATTCAACAAGTTTTTTTGAGAGAGAAGTTTATTGGTATGGCACTTGTATATCAAGTGAGATGAATGAAGACAATATAATTTTATCAAGAAGACTTGAAACGAATGATGACTATAATTTTTTTGGTTTTGGTTTTGGTAGTATGAATAAAAGTAGGGCGAGTGAAAAAGAAATATTATTTACAGAAGATAGTTTGACATTTATATATGATATGTCTGGTATGGCAGTTCAAAGAGTTACACTAACTAAGCAGGGAGCAAGTAAAAAAAGATACAATGAGTATGATTCAAATGCAGAAAAAGCAGACCCAAATTATAAAGACCCAACAATTCCATTGCCACCACCACCAGGACAAACAGAAAGACCAACTGAACCACCAACTACTAAAGCACCAAATAATGATATAGTATTGCCAGAGGGTGATAATTATTCATTATAACTATAGCTACATAGTAGAGTTAATAGATTTTTATAGTCATCAAGAGATAGATTTTCCGCTCTCACATTTTCATCAAAGTGTAGTTTATCAAATGCTGATATAAGAACTTCTTTACTATAGCCTGCATTGATTAAAGAATTTAAAAGCTTCTTTCGCCTCTGTGCGAAGGAGGCTTTTATTAATTTAAATAATTTTTCATAATTGTTATCACTATAATTAGTGTGAGAGAAATGTTTTTTAAAATACACTACTGCTGAATCAACTTTAGGTTTTGGGAAGAAGCAATCTTTTGATACTATCATAATCATCTCGGTATCAGCAAAATAATTGCAAGCAAGAGTAAGGATGCCAAAGTCTTTAGTATTTGGATCTGCAACTATTCTTTCGGCAACTTCTTTTTGAACCATAAGAGTCATATCACTTATATATGGGTTTTGTAAAAGATTTTGGATGATTGGAGATGTGATGTAGTAAGGGAGGTTGGCAACTACTTTTATAGGGCGGATGATATCCGCCCCTACGGTGGGGCTTGTGATATTTGCCCCAGTCTCTTTAAATTCATTTATGATATTTTGAAAATCGTAGTTAAGAAAATCAGCATTTATGATTGAAACATTTTTATAATCTTTAAGATTACTTTTTAAAAGAGGAAGCAAAGTTTTATCAATTTCTACAGCGACTACATACTTTGCTCTATCGCATAAGCAACGAGTGAGTGCACCATTCCCAGGACCTATTTCAAGTACATAATCATCTTTAGTGATACCACTTTCATCAGCAATGTCTTCAAGCAAAAACTCGTCGGTTATAAAATTTTGACCGAGCGAGTGTTTGTGCTTAAATTTATTCATTTTATTCTTTGCTGAAAAATTTGTTGGCATCTTCTTCTTTTGTGACTACAAGTATATTTTCATTTTCTTTTAATACAAAATTAGGACCAAGAACCATTTTCATCTTATTTTTATCTTTAACACCAATTATATTTATATTGTATTTTTTTCTAAGGTCAAGTTCAGCAAGAGTTTTGCCTGCCCAATCTTTTGGTGTCAGAACTTCATATATTCCATATTGGTTGTCAAGGTCCATAAAATCATATACAGTGTTCGTGCCACAATGCAGTGCTGTCCATTTAGCAAGTTGCTTTTCTGGATAGACAACTAAGTCTGCTCCAATTTTTGTTAGTAAATTATTTTGAGATTCTTTTGATGCTCTTGCAGTTATTTTTCTTGCACCAAGAAATTTTAGGTTATAGACTGTCTCAAGTGAGGCTTGAAAATTATCACCTATTGTGACTATACACTCATCAAATGTATTGATACCAAGTGACCTAAGAAAATCAAAATCTGTACCATCTCCAATTAAAGTTTTTGATACATATTTATCTACTTTTTGCAAATTGCTTTCACTTGTATCAACAGCAAGAATTTCTGCATCAAGTTTATTAAGTTCTTGGGCAATGTGATATCCAAATCTTCCCATCCCTATTATTAATATGTTTTTCATAAATCCTCCTTAACCTACGGCCACATCTTCTGTGATATAGCCAGCCTTTTTATTAAGTGTTGGCATAAAACCATATATAAATGTGAGTCCACCAACTCTACCGAGAAACATAAGAGCCATAAGTATAATTTTAGAAATATTTGAAAGGCTTCCAGTAAAATTTTGACTTAATCCGACTGTTCCGATGGCAGAACTCACTTCAAAGCAAGTTTTTAAAAAAGCAGAATTTTCAATCTTGCAAATAACAAAACTTGCAATTAAAAACAAATGAAGATAAAGCATAAAAATTGTTATAGCATTTTTGATTATTTGAATCTGTATTCTTCTGTAAAAAATGTGTGGCTCATTTTCTTTTTTGAAGATTGCTACAGTAGATATAACTAATATTGCAAAAGTTGTAGTTTTCATACCACCTGCCGTAGAACCAGGTGAGCCACCTATAAGCATAAGCATTATACTTACAACTTGTCCTACTTCTGACATCTTTGAGAAGTCGGAAGTATTAAAACCTGCAGTTCTTGTAGTTACAGATTGAAAGAGTGATGTTAAAATTCTTGTATTGCCATTTAAATCTGTATATTCAAAAAAATAAAAATATATAGCCGGCAAAATTATAAGTGATAATGTTGTGATAATAACTATTTTACTTTGTAAAGAATATTTCCTGAAATTAGTTTTCTGTGTCAAAATATTATTCCAAACTGTAAAACCTATACCACCTATAATTATTAAAAGCATAATAGTAACATTGATTAAGACATTTGATTGATAATAAGTAAGTGAAGAAAAATTTTCTCTAAATCCCATAAGGTCAAAGCCAGCATTACAAAATGCTGATATGGAATGGAAAATTGAATACCAAATTGCTGTAGGCAAATCAAATTCTTGAATAAAGTGTGTGAAAAGTAAAATAGCACCTAAAGATTCAAATATAATTACGCCATTTATTATGAATTTGGTAAGTTTTACTATACCTCCAACTTTTTGCACGGACAATGCTTCTTGTAAAGTAGTTCTATGAATCAAATTAATTTTTTGACCAAGGAATATAGCAATTATTGATGCTATCACAATTATACCAAGTCCACCAAACTGGATAAGAATAAGTATAATTAGTTGACCAAAAAAAGACCAATGAGTTGCTGTGTCAACTACTATAAGACCTGTCACACACATAGAAGATGTTGCTGTGAAAAGGCAAGTTAAAAAATCGGTAGATTGATGGCTTTTACTTGAGATTGGAAAAGAAAGAAGTAAAGCACCTAAAAGTATAGCCAAAAAGAAACTACCAAGTATAGTTTGTGTAGAATTTAATTTAAGTTTTAAACTTTTTAATATTGATAAATTTTGCATACAGTATATTATATCACATATGTAAAAAATTATATAGTAAAAGAAACCCTTAAAATCAATGAAATCATAACAAAAATATAGAAAGTATGGTATAATATTAAGAAAATAATGAAGATTTTTTGAGAGAGGTATGAATGATATGTATAGTTTTGTAATGTATGTATTTATTTTTGCCATTGGTACAATTTTTGGATGGTGTATTGAAGTGTTATATAGGCACTTTGCTGACCCAGAAAAAAGATGGTTTAACCCTGGATTTTGTGTTGGACCTTGGCTTCCTATATATGGTGTAGGTCTTATAACAGCATTTTTTATTACTAATTTTGGAGAAAGAATTGATATTGATAATATAGTTATTAAAAGATTGTTATTATTTTTTATGACTTCAGTATGTATGACAGTGATTGAACTTATAGGTGGATGGTTTTTGCTTAAATTTTTTAATTTAAGACTTTGGGATTATAGAGAAGAGAAATTTAATTATAAAGGGTTTATCTGTCTTAAATTTTCTATTTATTGGATGATAATTAGTGCAGTTTATTATTTTTTAATTCATCCGCGAGTATGGATTTCAGTGGAGTGGCTATCTAAAAATTTAGTATTCAGTTTTTCTGTTGGTATGTTCTTTGGGGTATTTATTCTTGATCTTATATATAGTGGAAATGTACTTGTAAAACTTAAAGAGTATGCAAAAAAATCTGGAGTAATTATAAAATTTGAAGAATTAAAAGAAAGAATAAATCGTGAACAGGAAAAAGCAAATGCAAAAGTTACATTTTTTACACTTATGCTAAAAGAAAACCTTTCAAATATTCTTCCAAGGAAAGAAAATAAAGGTAATTAAAGGAGAAGTATGAAACAATTAATAGAAAATTTTTTAAAAAAGTATCCTGTTACATTTGTAAGTATTATACTTTTTGCTATTGTAGCAGTTGTAAGTTATGAAAAAATAGGTATAGGACAGTATGCAAATAATATCAGCAATAATTTGATAATGGCGATAACTATTATGCTTATATCTATTATAGAAAGTTCCTTTCTTGTGTCAAATATACTTGATGTGAAAAATGAAAAGTTACCTGAGAAAATAAAACATAGTAATTTAATAAAAAATTTGATAGGTGCATTATTTGGAATTATAATATATTTTATAACAAGTGTGATTGTAAGCATTTATATAGGTAATGGCTATGACGGACAATATGTATCTTACCCAGTGTCATTTATACTTATATCATTTTCGTGTTTTTTTATAATCACAAAGAAAAATATAGACACCGCTAAATATGGACAAAAAGTATTTATAAATGAATTGCTATTACTTATTTTATATTTAGTTATGATAACAGGGACAGGAGTTCTTTTCTATATTAGTTATGTTCTTTTTTCATTTAAAGATTGGACAAAAATGATAGATATAGCATTAGTTGAAATGATACTTGTAACTAATATTGGTTTTTTTATTTCATTAGAAAATGTAGATGGGGAAACAAGTGGGGTTGCAAAAATACTTATAAAATATGTTATGCTTATAATGGTTTTAATTGGATTTGTCTTTTTCTATATATATCTTATAAAAATTATATTTACAAAGAGTTTACCATCTAATCAAGTATTCTTGGTTTGTTCAATACTTTTTGTAGCAGGACTTCCTACTGCACTTATGAGCAAAAGTTTTGATGATGGAAATATATATGATAAGATAATAAATTATCTTCCACTTGCATTTATACCAGCAATTATACTTCAAATTATATCTATTACACTTAGAATTAATCAGTATGGTTTTACAGTTATGAGATACTTGGGAGTTTCACTTATAATATTTGAAATTGCATATGTAGTGTTATATATTTTTAAATATAATAAATTAAAATATATTTTTATAGTGGGAGCAATTATATGTTTTATTATGACATATGTTCCTATAATAAATATTATGCAGTTCCCAGAGTTTTATAATACACACTTTTTAATGCCAGGGAATAACTAAAGTGATAAAAAATATAGAATTGCATTTGATGATAATTAACTTAAGTATATATCACTTGTAATGAAAAAGGGGGAAATTATGAATAAGTACATTGCATATTGTGGACTTGATTGTGAAAAATGTGAGGCAAGAATTGCTACAATAAATAATGATAATAATTTACGAAAAGAAGTGGCAAAAAAATGGTCTGAATGGAATAAGGCTTACATAACAGAAGAAATGATTAATTGTGTAGGATGTAGAATGGATGGAGTCAAAACTCCTTTTTGTGAATCATTGTGTCAAATTAGACAATGTGCTATGAGTAAAAAAATTGAAACTTGTGGAAGTTGTGAAGATATTAAAAATTGTGATAAAATTAAAATGATAATAGAAAATAATAATGAAGCACTAAATAATTTAAAACAAGGGTAAAATAGTATGTGTACAAGTGTAGTTATAAATAGAAAAAAAACAATTGTAGGTTTTAATCTTGATATATTAAATATGGAACATAGAGTTCACCCTATGAGTGATGGTGTATATATTGAGATAAATGATAAAAAAGAGGGATGGATGCCACTTTTTGGTGCAAATAATAGGGGAGATTTTGTAGCGATGCCTACTTGCTGGCCTTTTGACAAAAGAAGTAATCCAGTGAATGAAACTTGTAGAAACATCATAATGCTTGATATTGATTTACTATTAAAAAAGAAAACTTTTGATGAGATAAAAGAAATAGTAAAAAATGAAATGATATATAGCATACCTGGTGTTACTTTTATGTCGGCACTTTCAAATAAAAATGGAGATGTGCTACATATTGTTCCAGGTCAAGGAAGTGAATATTACGAGAAACCTGAATATAAAATTATGACTAATTTTTCACCATACAAACAAGATAAAGAAAAACACGACTGGATGGGATGGGATAGGTATAACAAAGCCGAAGAGATGATTAAAAACTCAAATGAAAGTTTTGATGTAAAAGATTGCTTTGATATATTGAAAATAGTTTCGCAAACAGTGTGTCCAACAGTTGTATCTATGGTTTTTGATGTTAGTGATAATGTTGTCTATTGGTGTGAAAATAGACAATGGGAAGATATAAAACAAAAAAATATTGAAATTTCCTAAAAAGTATAATATAAAGACATAAATTGTTAAAATATAAAGATGTTTATGTCAAAAACTTGACTTTATCCTATGCGAGTTTCATATTGCTAAAAATACGAAATTTTTGTATAATATGGTTGTAATAGAAATAATTATATGGGAGAATCATATGAATAATCAATTTGATGAAGAAATTAAGGATTTAAATAAAGAGCATATAGATAAGAAATTATTAGAAGCTGAACATTATATTGAAAATGGCGGGAAGTGGCATTCACAAGAAGAGTTTAATAAAATGATGGCTGAACGAAATGTCTATGTATAATATTCAGTATTTACATTTGTTTTATATTGATTTGAATACTACTATTGATTACATAAGTAATGTTTTATGTAATCCAGATGCAGCAAACAATTTGTATGAAGAAACAATAAATAAAATTAATGAGATTAGAAAGAACCCATTTGTATTTAGAACTTATGATGGCAATGAGAACTTTAAGTATGAGTTTAAAAAAGCAAAAGTAAAAAATTACTATATATTTTTTTATGTTGATGAAGATACAGTTAGAATAGTAAGATTTATTTATTCAATGAGAGATATTGATAATTTGCTAGATATAATTTAGTAGAATTTGAAATCTATTTGTATTTCTAAAGAGAGTGCAAACTCTCTTTTTTCTTGCAATTTTTAAGGAGTAACAATGTTGAAATACAGTGATAAAACATTTGAGAAAATTTTAGATGATATGCCAAATCGAGTGACTGAAGTATCAACTATGGAAGTGTCATTTTATTGGTGCAGAACTTTGACAAAATGTAGTATTTAAAAGAACACATTGAGGGAATGATCCCCTGCAACATAATTCTTGATTTGATAGTTAGTAAATCTCTAAAAAGAGCATTATAAAAACTTGTTTTTATAAATGCGATATTTTAGAGATTCAACAGGGCGCCAGTACTTGAAAAATAATGACATATGTTTTTCAAGGTGCTCTGTTTTACAATCAGTATAAGTTATTCAAAAAATGGACTTATAGAGATTTAAAATTAATGACTCATAAGTATATGAGACAGTATTATTTTGAAGAGGAGGATTAAAGAACTATTGGATACAAAATAAGAGTTGACAAATAATTAGATTATAATTATAATATAATTATGAAAAAATTAGAGTTTGATTGGGATACAAATAAGAATAAAGAAAACATAAAGAAGCATAAAATATCATTTGAAGAAGCAAAAGAAGTATTTTATGATGATAATGCTATTTTATTCGATGATCCTGACCATTCAGATTATGAAGAAAGATTTTTAATTATAGGCAGAATAAACAATTTAAATATTTATGTTGTAAGTCATTGCTATCTAGAAAATGATGGTGTAATTAGAATTATATCTGCAAGAAAAGCGACAAAAAATGAAAGAGAAACTTATGAGAGGTGGTAAGTATGAGAAAAGAGTATGATATTAAAAATTTAAATCCAAGAAAGAATCCATATTCAAAAAGGCTAAAAAAACAAATAACAATCAATATTAATGATGATACTATTACTTATTTTAAGTCGCAATCTGAAGAAATGGGCATACCATATCAAGCTTTAATAAATTTATATTTATCTGATTGTGTAAATAGTAAAAGAAAATTGCAACTTGCTTGGAAGTAATAAAAAAGCAACATTAAGAAGAGTGAAGACTCTCTTTTTTAGTGTCTAAAAATATCATTTTTTAATAAAGAAAATAGTTAATAGATAAAAATTTTATTGTTAAAAAATGTTTGTTAATATCTTGCTTTTTTTTGCTATGATTTTTGTGAGAAACTACGTGGGTTATTAACAATTTGAAAAATTTTTTATGCCCTGTAATGTAGTATAATAACAGGGCATAAGTCAAGATGCTAAAGCATCTTGACTCGAAGCTTAAATGTTTGCATTAGAAAAAGGAAAGTTATGGATATTTTTTTAAATAGTTTAAATCAAATCGTAACAGTTATAATAAATAATTGGGAAAAAATTGAGCCTATATTAATCTGTGGGTCATTTGCTTTGGCGATTGTTAAATATGTTTCCAATTACTATTATGCTATTCAATGTGAACGATTCTATAACATTCCACGGCACTATTTTTCAAACAATATTATTAATAATATTTTAGATGGTTCGTTAATTTGTGTACTTGGAGCATTGAATTATTTTTCATTTCTTACTGTAAATAATGGTTTTGTCATTTTTATTATAATATTTTTATCGTTAGTTATATTATTTACTATTTTATTTTTAATGATTCAAAATATTCAATTATTATAAGAGATAATGAAACTATAAGAAAATACTTATTAGTTTTAATGGTATTTTCGGTAGCGATAGTATTACTTGAAAAATCTTGCGTCATTGTTTATAAACTATTTTTAGTTATATATATTTTGATATTCATAATAGCATTATTTAGAAATTTTATTGTTAAAATTAAACATAAAAACGAGTATGAAGTAGTAGTGGTTGTAGATGCATCAGGTGTAACTGAGTATATTGTTTTATCGCACTATAATAACAAATTAGTATGTGCAAGTTTTGATTTTAATGAATTAAGTGATAAAAATATACTTGATTTAAAAACGTGGAAATATACAAAAGAACAATGGATTGAGTTAAGATATGTAGGTGCGGATGGACGAATGTATCGTGGTCGTCAAACTCCAGATGGAAAGTGGGTTGGAGATGATGGGCTTGTGGTTGATACAGGTGCTGATTTAACAAAGTCACTTAATATCGAGGCCGCTGAACCTGATAGTTGGTATAAAACTCAATCTGGACTTTGGTATTATTTTGAAAATGACAGAACTACAACTAAAAAAGGTTGGTTCACTGATAAAAGAGATAATCAAACTTATTATCTTGACCCACAAACTGTCATAATGGCAGTTGGTTGGACTACTATAAATGGGAGTCAGTATTATTTTAATGAATCACACAACAATGAAGTAAACTGGTATGAGATAGGTGGTGGTTTCTATGAGAGTTACAATAAAAAAGTAAAAGCATATGGTTCTATGTATAAAAATGAAACTACACCTAATGGAAAAAAGTTGATGCAAATGGTAGGTTAGTAAATTAAAACATAGTGTTTGAAGTTATTAGTTCTATTGGAATCACTATTGACATTTTTAACAATTATGCTAAAATATAATTAACTCGTAGAGTGCGAGTGAAAATAAAATTCAAATGAAGATTTAGTCATAGAGCATGACTAAGTAAAAATAAAGAAAGCTCAAAAGTAGCGGCTCGAAAGAGTCGCTTATTTTATGAAGTA
>CADCOW010000042.1 GCA_902803205.1 uncultured Eubacteriales bacterium
ACTTAAAATATATCAATGTGGTCTTCCAAAAGAAATGGCTATAGAATTATTTAAGCCATATGTTATGAGAGAACTTGAAAAGAGAGGACTTGCTACTTCAACAAGTGATGCAAAGAGAAAAGTAGAAAAACAAGAGTCAGAGGTTTGGGATATCTTGGCTGATGTTATAAAAGACCATCCAGTACTTTTAAATCGTGCTCCGACACTTCATAGACTTGGTATCCAAGCATTTGAACCAATACTTGTAGAAGGTAAAGCAATAAAACTTCACCCACTTGTATGTACAGCGTTCAATGCTGACTTTGATGGAGACCAAATGGCTATACATATTCCACTTTCACTTGAAGCACAAGCTGAAAGTAGATTCCTTATGCTTTCAACCAACAACTTACTTAAACCATCAGATGGAGGTGTGGTTGCAGTTCCATCTCAAGATATGGTTCTTGGTATTTATTATCTTACACAAGAGAGACCAAATAATACAGGCATAGTGAGAGTGTTTAAGTCATATGATGAAGCATTATTTGCATATGAAAATAAAGCTATCACTCTTCAAGAAAGAATAAAGGTAAGAGTTGAATCAAAGATTGGAAGAAAAGATGAAGATGGAAAACTTGTAAAAGGAATAATAGAAACAACTGTTGGTAGGCTTATCTTCAATGAGATAATTCCACAAGACCTTGGATTTGTAGATAGAACAAAACCTGAAAATGAATTTATATTAGAAATAAATGGTCTTATAAAAAAAGGTGACTTAAAGAGTTTACTTGAGAAGATTATGGAAATTCATGGACCAGAGAAAATTGCAGTTATACTTGATGATATAAAGGAACTTGGTTATAAGTATAGTACAAAGGCAGCTATGACAGTTTCTATAGATGATATAAAAGTTCCAGAGAATAGAGAAAAACTTATAGCTGAAGCAGAAGCTGCTGTGGATGCTATCAGTAAGAATTATAGAAGAGGTCTTCTTACTGAAGAAGAAAGATACAAAGAAACAATTAGTACTTGGGAAAAGACTGATAAAAAATTATCAGAGGAAGAATTGTTTAGAGGTCTTTCAGTATTCAACAATATTTATATGATGGCAGATTCTGGAGCCAGAGGTAGCCGTGCACAGATAAAGCAACTTGCATCTATGCGTGGTCTTATGGCAAATACTACAGGTAGAATCATTGAACTTCCTATTAAGTCAAACTTTAGACAAGGACTTGATGTTCTTGAGTATTTCATATCTGCACACGGAGCAAGAAAAGGACTTTCAGATACAGCTCTTCGTACTGCCGACTCAGGATATTTGACAAGAAGATTGGTTGATATAGCACATGATTTGATTATAAAAGAAGATGACTGCTGCCATGATGGAAAAGAAATACCTTATATGGAAGTAGGAAAATTCGTAGTGGGTAATGAAACTATAGAGTCATTACAGGAAAGAATCACAGGTCGTGTAGTTGCTGAGACTATCATTGATAGTGAAACTGGTGAAACTATCATAGAGGCAAATAATTTAATCACTAAGTCTATTGCTAAAAAGATAGTTGCAGAGCTTGATAAGTCAAATAGAGAAACAGTGAAGATAAGAACAGTTTTATCTTGTAAGTCTAAAAAAGGAATATGCTCACATTGTTATGGTGCAAATATGGCTACAGGAAAACTTGTAGGTATAGGTGAAGCAGTTGGAGTTATAGCTGCGCAATCAATAGGTGAACCTGGTACTCAGCTTACTATGAGAACTTTCCATACTGGTGGTGTTGCCGGTGGTGATATCACTCAAGGTCTTCCTCGTGTAGAAGAGTTGTTTGAAGCAAGAAAACCAAAAGGTATGGCTATAGTTACAGAATATACAGGAACTGTAAAATTGATTGAGGATGGAACTAAGAGAGAAATTCAAATCTTAGCACCTGATAAATTGACATTAAATTCAAAACCATATCTTATTCCATTTGGCTCTACTCTCAAAGTAAAAGATGGAGACCATGTTGAAGCAGGTGATCCACTTACTGAAGGATCTATAGACCCACATGATATTTTAAACATACAAGGTGTAAGAAAAGTACAAGACTATTTGCTTAAAGAAGTTCAAAGAGTTTATAGATTACAAGGTGTTGAAATAAATGATAAGCATATAGAGATGATAGTTCGTCAAATGATGAGAAAAAAACTTATAACTGATGCTGGAGATAGTAAATTCTTACCTGATACAGCAGTTGACTTAATAGAGTTAGAAGAAGAAAATGAGAGACTTAAGAAAGAAGGAAAGAGAGAAGCAGTAGGAAAAGAAGAATTAAAAGGTATAACTAAAGCATCACTTACTACTGATTCATTCTTATCAGCTGCTTCATTCCAAGAGACAACAAGAGTTCTTACAGAAGCATCTATCAATGGAAAAATTGATAAACTTGAAGGCTTAAAAGAAAATGTTATTATTGGTAGAACTATACCAACTGGTACAGGAATGAAACGATATCAAAATACTTCTATTTCTACAGAAATGTTTGATGAATATGATAATGAAGATGATACATTTGAGGTAAGCCCAGAAAGTGTAACATATGAAGCTAAAGAGTATAAAGTTCAAAATACAAATGAAGAAGAGTAATTTAAGGAGCTATTATGCCAAGAAAAAAATTTTTGAATGATGCTGATGAATTAAATGGAAGAAACTTAATATACGATAAGAAAAATGTTTATTCAAAAAATGGTGCGCAATACCATATAATGCTAAAACCTGGTGATGTTGGAGAATATGTTATAGTTCCAGGTGACCCAAAAAGATCTGCAAAAATAGCAAAATATTTTGATGATGCAAAGTTGATGGCAGATAGTAGAGAGTATATTACATATACAGGAAAACTTCTTGGCAAAAAAGTTTCTGTTTGCTCAACTGGTATTGGAGGACCTTCGGCTGCGATTGCTATAGAAGAATTGGTTAAAGTTGGTGCAAAATATTTTATAAGGGTTGGAACCTGTGGAGGTATGCAACTTGATGTAAAGTCTGATGATGTAGTTATCGCTACAGGTGCTGTCAGGATGGAAGGAACTTCAAAAGAATATGCACCTATGGAATGGCCTGCAGTTGCTGATTATCATATTGTAAATGCTCTTGCAGATGCAAGTAAAATGTTAAAGTATGATTATCATGTAGGAGTTGTTGAGTGTAAGGATAGTTTCTATGGGCAACATAATCCAGAGTTATCACCAGTGTCTTATGAACTTATCAATAAATGGAATGCTTGGTGTGCTCTTGGTTGTCTTGCATCTGAGATGGAGTCAGCAGCACTTTTTGTAATAGGTAATGCACTTAGAGTAAAAGTAGGAACAGTTCTTCATGTTGTAGCAAATCAAGAAAGACAAAAGAAAAAATTAAAAAACCCAATTTCACATGATACTGATAAGGCTATAAAGGTGGCAATAGAAGCGATAAAAAATCTAATAAAAGAAAACTCTGAAAAGAATAAATGATAAAAGTAAAAGTAAATGGAAAAGATTTAGAATTAACTGGGAAAAATTCTTATTATGATATTTCAAAATTGATTGAAAATAATGATAAGATACCTTATCTTGCGAAGATTAATAATGACATAAAAGAACTTAGAAGAATTGCAAAAAGTGGTGAAAATATAGAATTTCTTTATTTTGACAATAGTATGGTGAAACTTGCATATGCAAGAACTGCAATTCTCATAATGCTAAAAGCTATTCATGATGTATATGAAGGTGCTGTAGGAGCATTAAAATTTAAAGTTCAAGATTCTTATTATTTTGAGATACAGGGAGTAACTATAGATGATAAGATTGCTGAATATATTATAGAAGCATATGACAAAATAGTAAAATCTGAAACTGTAATAGAAAAGTTAGAGTTTTCTAAAGCTGAAGCATCAAAGATTTTAAAAGAAAATCAGATGGAAGATGTTGACCTTTTATTTAGATATATTTATAAGCCTACAATAAAACTTAGATATATTGGAAACTATGTAAGATATATTAATGGTGAGCTGTTATATCATACTGGGATGATTAAATATTATAAGATTAAGAAATATAGAAAAGGTATTTTACTTTATGTGCCAACAACTGATGATGAAAAAATAGTTAAAGAAAGTGTGATTGGTGATAAAGAATTTGATACTTTAAATGCTTCTACAAAATGGGCAAGAAAACTTAATATCAACACTATAGGAGTATTAAATAATCATATTGCTCATGAAACTTTTGATGATTTAGTTATAATGACTGAATCATATCAAGATAAGCAAATTGGTGATATTGCAGAAGCAGTAAAAAATTCAAAAAAGAAATTGATATTCATAGCTGGACCAACAAGTAGTGGCAAGACATCATTTGCCAATAGACTTGCTTATCACTTACGTGCCATAGACATAAAACCACATCTTGTTGCTTGTGATAATTTTTTTAAAGAGAGAGTTGAATCGCCAAGAGATGAAAATGGTCAATATAATTTTGAAATAGTAGAAGCTATGGATATTGAACTATTAAATTTTACTATACAACAATTATTAAAAGGTGAGGAAGCAGAAATTCCAAAATTCAATTTTGAAGAGGGAATTAAGGAATTTAAGGGACACAAAATTAAACTTGGAGAAAATGAAATGCTGATTTTAGAAGGCATACATTGTCTTAACCCAGCATTAGTTCCAAGTGTTGACCAAAATGATATATTTAAAATTTATGTATCTGCACTTACAGAAGTAAGCATAGACAATGCAAATAGAATATCAACATCTGATTTAAGATTGATTAGAAGGCTTATACGTGATATACATTTAAGAAAAATAGACCCAAAAGATACTTTGCTTAGATGGCACAGTGTAAGAAATGGTGAAGAAAAGTCCATATTCCCATATCAAGAGAGAGCAGATATATTTTTTAATTCAGCACTTATATATGAATTTAGTGTTATAAAAGACAAAGCTATAGCCAAACTCTTTACTATTGCTGATGATGAAGAGGTAGGTATGACAGCAAGAAGATTGATTAAGATTTTAAATTTCTTCTTGGGAGTAGATTCTATTGCAATACCTGCTCATTCTATAATTAGAGAGTTTTTGGGCAACAGTATTTTGGAGGTCTTTTAATGAAATTAAGTATAACTTTAAAAGTTAGCTTGATAATCGCGATACTTGCAATTTTCTGTTTTACACCACTTGGTTCAATTCCTATTGGTCCTATAGTAGCAACAACTGCTATGATACCAGTTGTAATTTCATCACTAACTTTTGGTGAAAGATTAGGTATGATAGTAGGATTTGTTTTTGGTCTATTTAGTTTTATATATTGGACATTTATACTTCCTGCATTTCCAACTGCATTTTTATTTACACCTTTTGCAGAGTCAGTGGGATATAAAGGAAATCTTGGAAGTTTAGTAATTTGTTTTATACCAAGAATCTTGGTAGGACTTACACCAATACTTGTTTCAAGATTGTTAAAACAGTCTATTTTTGGAGATTTATTAGGTTCGGTTGTAGGTAGCCTTACGAATACAATTTTAGTCATAACATTTATTTTTTTATTTTTTGGAAATGAAAATCCAGTTATTGCTGGAAAGGGACTTTTGACTGTACTTACTGCTACAATAGTAACTAATGGCATACCTGAAGCAATTATATGTGCTGTAGTTTGCCCGCCAATAGTAAAGATTTTAAGAAATATTTGATGTGTAAAAAAATGTATATAGAGTGTGGTAAATTATATATAGTGGCAACACCTATTGGCAATCTTAAGGACATAACTTTTAGAGCCATAGAAGTTTTAAAAGAAGTAGATATAATTGCTTCAGAAGATACAAGACATACAAGAGAACTTTTAAATCATTTTGATATAAAAACACCTACTACTTCGTATCATGAGCACAATAAGTATGATAAGGCAAAAGAAATCATAGAGAAAATATTGAATGGTGCAAATGTTGCGATAGTGAGTGATGCTGGGATGCCTTTGATTTCTGATCCTGGAGATGAATTAGTAAGACTTGCCATAGAAAATAATATTGAAGTGCAAGCTGTGCCAGGAGCATGTGCAGGAATAAATGCATTGGTGGTTAGCGGACTCTCTGCCAGTAGTTTTGTGTTCGTTGGCTTTTTATTAGATGATAACAAAAAAAAGAAAAAACAAATTGATAATTTGATTTTTGAGACACGAACGATGATATTTTATATATCACCTCATAATATTAAAAAAGATTTGAAATTATTAATTGATGTTTTTGGAGATGAAAGAAAAGCATCTATATCAAGAGAAATGACAAAAGTTCACGAAGAGACAATTAGAGGAACTCTTAAAAGTATTTATAATCATTTTAATGAAAATGAAGTTAGAGGAGAGTTCGTACTTATTGTAAATGGGACTGATGAAGAAAAAATCACAAATGCTAAAAGAGAAAAGTGGAAAGAAATATCAGTTGAAGAACATTTTCTCATGTATCAAAATGAAGGTTTTACTGATAAGGAAGCTATGAAAAAAGTTGCAGAAGATAGAGGCGTAGATAAAAAAGAAATTTACAAAATTTTGAAGGTAAAATAGGAGGAAGATATGGCAGTAAAAAAAGTTGATGAAAAGAAAAAAGCAAAGTCTAAAGCAAAAGATATAAAAACTAAAGATATTAAGAGTAAAGATAAAAAAGCAAAAAAAATAGAAAAAGTGAGTAAAGTTGCTAAAATAGATAAGATAGCAAAGACAAAAAAAGTTGATAAAATAAAATCTAATAGTAAAAGTAAAGAGAAAAATACTGAAAAAAATATAAAAAGTGTAAAAAGCAAAGTTAATGTTAAAGTAATAAATAAAGATACAAAAAAGCAAGTTGATAGTAAAAATAAAAAAATTAAAGGTAGTGCAAGTAATAGTTTATCTAAAACAAAGGAATCTATAAAAGCATCAAATTATTCTACAAAACGTAGAGATAAATTTGATGATGAAAATTTTGATGAGACAGATGAAGATACTGAGGAATATGATAAGCCTGTTGAGTTTAATAGTAAGATTAAAAAAGAGACAGACCTTGTAAAAGAACTCAGCAAAGAGGATGATTTGCTTATTGAAGAAGATGACGATGATAAAGATCCTGAAGGACCAAAAGATGAGGATTTAATTGCGCTTGAAGAATTAGATGAGATTGAAGATACAAAGTTTACGCAAGATGATTTGTATGAAGGTATTGACATAAGTGACAATGTCCGTATGTATCTTAAAGAAATTGGTCAGTATCAATTACTTAATATTGAGAGAGAAAAAAAATTAGCAAGAGATAAGCAACAAGCACAAAACATTTTAAAGAAAAAAGGATTTGATAAAAAGTTAAATATTAGTAAGGAAGATGCTATAAAACTTCCTATAGACCCTGCGAGATTAGTGTATTTAAATGATGAAGAATTAAAAATAGTAAAAAATGGTGAACTTGCACAAAAAGTTTTGATAGAAAGTAATTTAAGATTAGTTGTATCTATAGCGAAAAGATATATAGGACACGGATTATCACTTCTTGACCTTATTCAAGAAGGAAATCTTGGTTTAACAAGAGGTATAGAAAAATTTGATTATAAGATGGGATTTAAATTATCTACATATGTTACTTGGTGGATAAGACAAGCAGTATCTCGTGCTCTTGCAGATCAAAGTAAGACTATAAGAATACCTGTGCATATGGTAGAAACAATCAATCGTTTAAATAAAGAGAAAAAGAAACTTACTACTGAACTTGGACATGAGCCATCTACAAAGCAGTTGGCAAAAGCACTTAAGATGAGCGAAGAAAAAGTGGAAGAGGTCATACAAATTGCTATGGACCCTATATCACTTGATAAGCCGGTTGGAGATGAAGATGATTCTATAGTTGCTGATTTCATAGCAGACCAAAGTGCTGTCTCTCCTGAATCAAATGCTGAGAGAGTTATGCTTAAAGAAAAAATCCAAGGATTTTTATCAAAATTAAAAGATAGGGAAAGAAGAGTTCTTGAACTTAGATTTGGCATTAATGATGACCATCCAAGAACATTGGAGGAAGTAGGAAAAGAGTTAAAAGTTACAAGAGAAAGAATTAGACAGATAGAAGATAAGGCACTAAAAAAACTTAGATATAAGGCTGTCATATTACAAGATATAATCAAATAGTAAATGGCAAAAGATATTCAAAAATCGAATATAAGATTAATTATTGGGAGCCACGGCTCTGGAAAAAGCGATTGGTTATACAATCGCTTTATTACTATGTCAAGAAATGAAAATGATAAAACTAAGATAGATTTGGATGAAAAATTATTTTTAGTTGTCCCAGAACAAGATACGAGTGACAGGCAAAGACTTATGATGAAAAAAATGAAAGAGCATAATTATGGTGCTGGGATATTTAATATAGATGTGGTTTCATTTGATAGGATAGCACACAATGTATTTGATATTTTGTCTATTGAGCCATCAAAAGAGAATGTAATAGATGATGATGCAAAATCTATGATACTTTCACTTGTGGTATCAGAACTTAATAAGAAAAATGATTTAAAATATTATAGACGAATGATAAATAAGATGGGATTTGCCAAAAAACTTACTGAAGCAGTGTCAGAATTATATTCATATAATATTAGTAGTGAAGAAGTGCTTAAAGCTTCAAATTCAAAATATGCATCACATATCACAAAAGAAAAGTTGATAGATTTATCAAAAATATTTGAAGGTTTTAAAAATAAATTAAACGAGTTAAATTATTTTATCAAAGAAGACAAATATGATTTATTAAATAAAAATATTTTAAAGACAAATATATTTAATAATTCTATAGTGGCATTTGATGGATTTACAGGTTTTACACCTGTGCAACTTGATATATTTAAAAAAATTGCAAGTGTGGCTAAAAATGTATATGTAATGATAGACCATAGAAACCCAAAAGAAATATTGGAATATGATTTTAGTAAAATAAATGTAAATAAAGATTCAAATGTGGAAGATATATTTTATTTAAGTAAAAAGTTTATAAAAGATATAATGAATGTTTCAAGTGTAAGTGATGTAAATGCTTTATTAGATAAAGATAGTATAAAAGAAGAAGTTGTAAAATATTCAAAAGAAAAAAGTGATTTGAGATTTATAGAATCTAATCTTTATAAAAATGTAGATTATAAAGGTCTATATGATGATAAAGTAAATAATATAGAGTGCTATGCAACAAATACTATAGAAGAAGAAGTAAAAAATGCAGTTCAAATAGTTTTGGATTTGACAAGAAATAAAGGATATAAGTATAGTGATATAAAAATAGTTGCATCCGACATTCAAAGTTATAGAAATACTATAATAAGAAATTTTAATAAAAGTAATATTCCACTATTTATTGATGATAGTGAATCAATATTAAATTCGCCATATGTCGAGGTTATAAGGGCTACAATAGGTGTTATAAATTACAATTTTTCATATGATAGTATAGTTAGATATATTAATTCTGGTATATTTGAGAAAAATCGTGAGGCATCTCTTTTTGATAACTTTATAAGGAAGCATGGTATAAGAGGCTACAATAGATATAAGACAGGTTTTGAAAAGATTAATATGAGTGTAACTTACAAACAAAGTATCACGGAATTTAAAAAAGACTTTATAAACCCTTTAATAGAATTATATGAAAAAATAAAAACAAATGATAAATATGAAGTCAAAACTTATGTAAATGCACTTTTGAATTTTATTGATAAAATAAAAATTGATGAAAGATTTGAAAATTTGATACAAGAGATAGAGAAAGGAACAAAAGATGATGTCTCTTTATATAAAGAGTTGACAGTACTTAAATATAGTAAAGAGATTATAGAAAAAACTTTTAATGAAATTTTAGAAATTAAAAAAAATAATACTGAAAAGATAACTTTGGATGACTTTAAACTTATGCTTGAAGTTGGGATTACAAGCAAAAGTGTAAAAAGCATACCTTATCTCATAGACCAAATTGTAGTAGGTGATTTAATGAGGTCAAGATTTGACAATACAAAAGTTGAGATAATTCTTGGGCTTAATCAAAGTTATATACCCAAAAGAACAACAGATATGTCTATAATTGATGATGAGATGAGAATACTATTTGCAAATGAGGTGAAAGAATTATCACAGACTACGGTAGAGACAGCACTCAATCAAAGATTTTATATTTATCTTGCTTTAACAAATCCTACAGATAAACTTATACTTTCTTACACACGGGTAGATGGAAATGGTGATACTGATGAAAAATCTTCAGTGCTTATTATGCTTGAAAATATGTTTATTGATAAGGATAAAGTAGATGAAAAAGGAAATTACGAAAGTAAATTAAAATTTATAGAAGTAGATGAGTCAAAATTTAAATTATATAATAAAAAAGACCTTATAACATTTATTGCCCTTAATATGCAAAATATGAAGAATATAACAAAAAAAGATGATAAAGGCAATGCAAAATATAATTTTGACAAAAAAACACTTGAAAATATTTTAAAGACTAAGGAGTTGATTAAATACTTAAAAAAAGAAGATAAGGAAGAATTTGATAAAATATATAGTGATATATTGTATCAAAGAAATAATTATAAAGTTAAAAATATATCTGATGAGATAAATAGTGACTTGATAAAACTTAAAGATGGAAAACTTATTGGCTCTGCATCAAGTATTGAGTCATTTAATACTTGCCCTTATATGTATTTTTTAAAAAATACATTAAAAATAGATGAAAAAGAAGAGTATAGTATAAAACCAGTTGATTTAGGAAACCTTGCACACAAAGTATTTGAAAATGTTTTTAGTGATAAAGACTTAGTTAATAAGGATGAAAAAGTAATAAATAGTATAGTTGATAAAGAAGTGGAAGATAGTTTTAAATTGTATGATAGTTTCAATGAATTTGATAAAAATGATAAGGAGTATTTTGGTGCAAATAGGCTCGAATATGTAAAGGGTAGGACAAAAAGTTTAATTCAAAAATCTGTATTTACACTTATAGACATAGCAAAGTCATCAAATTTTCATGTGGAAAAGACTGAAGGAAAGTTTGATTATAGTGTAGGGGATGAAACGGTTATCAAAGGAAGAATTGATAGAGTTGAAACTTATGATGATGGAAGTAGTATTTATATAAATGTTATTGATTACAAATCTGGTAAAGAAAAAAAGTTTGACAAGAAAAAACTTGAAAATGGAACAGATATACAACTTATTTTATATATAGATTATTGTTTAAATGAAAAGTATAAAGATAAAAATCATATTTTTTGTGGCTCATTTTACTTTAATTTAAATGATAAAATAAGTGTAAAGGATATAGATGAGTCAATAGACAGTTTTAATAAAAGTGAGAAAGAAAATATAGGGTATAAGGGAATAGTGAATGAAAGTAAAGAAGTATTATCAAAAGTATTTATAAATGCAAATTATGATACAAAAAGTGATGGCAAAGTTAAAAATATAAAACTTAGTAATGATTATAATATAGGTGGTAAATACATTTCTGAAAAAGAACTTAAAGAATATATCGCAGGTCTTCATATAACTATTGATAATACTACTAAAAAGATTAAGGCTGGTGATATAACACCTATTCCTATTGATTATAATACTTGTAATAATTGTCCTTATATGACTATATGTAGAAAAGAACAAACGATAGTAACGAAGGAAAACGAAAGTGAAAACTAAATTTAATGATGAACAAAAATCAATAATAAATGAAGGCATAGACCATAATATATTGGTGTCTGCCGCAGCGGGGTCTGGAAAGACCACTGTTTTAGTTGAGAGAATAGTTAGAAAAATTTTAGGTGAAAATTGCAACAATGAAAACATTTCATTATCAAATATTTTAATTATGACATTTACAAAAAAAGCAACTGCAGAGATGAAAAAAAGAATTAAGAAAGCAATAGATGATGAATTGCTTGATAGGCAAAATGATAAAAAACTTATAAGAGAAAGTGCCATAATGCAAAATGCAAATATTTCTACTATAGATTCTTTTTGTATGAGGGTATTTGAAGAAAACTATGTAAGTCTTGATATTAAAAATAGTTTATATTATGGTGTAGATAATGACTGCAAGATAGTAGATGAAAAAGAACTCTCAATTATGCAGGATGATGTGTTAAATATATTGCTTGAAAGCGAATATAATGAAAAGACATATAAGAATTTATTTGATGCATATACTGAAAAGACAAGTGAAAAAAATTTAAGAGATATTTTAAATGCAGGTATAGATTTTTTAAATTCTATTGCTTGGCCAACTGACTATATAGATAGGCAAATAAAATATTTTGATGAATATTCAAAGAAAGCTTTTGAAGAATATAAAAATGAGCAAAGTTATGAACTTTATAGGTTTAAGAAGGACGCAAAACTATATATGCCTATAGTAATAGAATATAAAAATATATGTGAAGATGCGTATGAAAAAAGTGTAGAAAAAAAGAAAGAGAATAAAAGCACTGAAAAAATTAGAAATATAATTAATGAACTTCCAAAAATAATATCTTTAATGAAAATGATTTGTGATGGTGAGTATGTAAAAAAAGATGAAGAGAACGAAAAAATAGTATATAAACTAATTGATAGTAAATATACAAAACTTAAAAACTTAGCGAAAGAAGTTTTATCTTTAACTTTATCTTTCCCTATAGTTACAAGTTTGGGTATAGAAAAAGAAGACAATGACAGATATAAAACTATTATTAAAGATGAAATTATTGGTATGGCAAAAAATATTTGTAATATTTATGAATACATTAATATTGATGAAAAGTTTAAAGTTAATGAAAATGAAAAACTGTACCTATCATTACTTAAAAAATATTATATAAATATTGTAGAAGAAAAGAAAAAGAGAAATATGTTTTATATAGGTGACTATGCCAAGATGACACTTGATATTTTGTATGATAGAGTAGTAGATGAAAATGGTGATGCAAAAAGAGTTATGTCAAATGTGGCAAAATCATTATGCGAAAAATATAAAATGATATTTATAGATGAGTATCAAGATACAAGTGAATTGCAAGAATATATTTTAAGAGCGTTGTCAGATGATTTTAAGAAAAAAAATGTATTTATGGTTGGAGATGTAAAACAAAGTATCTATGAGTTTAGAGATGCTGAACCACAAATATTTGTTGATAAATATAAACTTTTTGAAAAAAACAGTGAAACAGGTATAGTCAAAACTTTAAATACAAATTATAGAAGTACGAAAGAAATTATTTCTTATGTAAATTACTTATTTGAGAAAGTGATGACTAAAGAATTTGGAGAGATTGATTATAGTGATAAACATGCACTTGATATAAGAGATGAAGAAAAAAATAAAGTTACTACTGAAGATACTAAAGTAGAAATAAAAATAGTTAGAAGTGAAAATGGTGATAATAATTTAAATGAAGAGAAAGTAGAGAAGATTGATTATGAGGCAGAGTATATTGCTCGTAAAATCTATGAGTTAGTTGAGATAGAGAAAGTATATGATTATAAAGATATAGTTATACTTTTAAGGACTGCAAAAGGTAAAGTAGAAAAGTTTGCAAATGCCTTTAATAAGTATAAAATTCCATATTATACAGAACAGAAGCAAGGTTTTTTTGGTAGGCTTGAAATAAAACTTATGATTGATTTATTAAATGTTATTTATAATCCATTACAAAATATACCACTTGTAAGTGTACTCAAGTCAAATATATTTAAATTTTCAAATGAAGAAATAGCAACAATAAAATTATTGTATGACAAAGAAAATGAGTTATCAAACTATATGTTTTATGATGCACTTTTATATGTGAAAAGTAAAATAGATGATAAGGATACTATAAAACAAATTAAAAAATATAAAATTGATATTACAATATTTAAGTATAAAATAAGTTTTTTCTTTGATAAAATAGAATCTCTTAAGTTTGAATCAAGATATTTAAGTATAAGTAATTTGATAGAGAAAATTTATACAGAACTAAATGTAAAAGATATAATGTCTGCATTAATTGAAGGAAGGCAAAGGCTTGCGAACCTTAATATGTTATACAATTTTGCCATTGCTTATGAAAAATCATCATTTGTAGGTCTTTTTAATTTTCTAAGATATATTGAGAAAATCACAGAAACTGATGGAGATAAAGGGCAAGCAAAGATATTTGATGAAAATGCAAATGTAGTGAGAGTGATGACTATACACACATCAAAAGGATTACAGTTCAAAACTGTATTTATGTGTGATTGCAATAAAGGTTATAATACCAAAGATGCTAAAGAAACGAATATAGTATTGTTCAATAAAAAATATGGTGTAGCACTTGATTACTATGATTTTGAGAATAGTTATAAGATGATAACTCCTAAGAAAAAATTATTTGCTATGGATAAGTTAAATCATATAAAATTGGAAGAGATGAGGATGCTATATGTGGCACTTACAAGACCAGAGCAAAAATTATATATTGTTGGACACACAGCAGGTCAAGGATTTACTGAAAAAAGCCTTCAAGAATTTTTAGAAGCAAAAGAAAAAAAAGTGAATGTTGATAAAGATATAAGGGAGTATAATTCGTTTTTTGATATTGTGCTTTCAAACTATCCTATAAATGATGAAGAATTTTGTAGTCTTGAAACAGTCTTAGTAAAAATTGAAGACAATAATGTTTACGAAGAAGATGATTTTGAAATGGATGAGTTTAATAAGTCTTTAAATGATGAGATAAAAGATTATAAAGATAATGAGTTAGAAAAAATAGATATTACCACCATAAAGAATGACTTGGAAGAAAAGTATTTATATAAAGATTTGCAAAATATCACTCCAAAATTTTCTGTCTCATCTATAAAAAAAGAACATAGAGATATTTTTAAAAATAAGCATACAGAAAGTGTAGTTGCTTATAATGATAAAGAATCTCTTGATGATTATGATACAAAATATAAAGATAAAGTAAATGATAATAAGGACATAATAGATGGTAGAGATATAGGAAATGCATACCATAGATATATGCAGTTTTATGATTATGAAAAGATGGAGTATGTCAATAATTCATCTATTGATGATATTGATAATTTAAATAAAATCATAGAAAAATCTAAAATTGAAAAATTTTTAAAATCTGATATTGGAGAGAAAATGTCAGTAGCATTTAATAATAAATCTTTATATAGAGAGTATAAGTTTATGAATCTAATATCTAAAAATGATGTAGATAAATATATAGATGAAGAAAGTGGAGACTCATCAAATTTACCAGATTTTATTTTAAATGATGAAAACATAGTTATTCAAGGAATTATAGATGCATTTTTTATAGAGAAAGATGAAAATAATAATGAATATATAGTAATCGTAGATTATAAAACAGATGCACTTAGTAAAAAGAATATTAATAAAGATGAACTACGAGAAGAATTAAAGACAAATTATAAAGTCCAACTTGATATATATGCAAAGGCAATAGAGAAATGTACTGGTTATGATGTGAAAAAAAAGTATATATATTCTTTTGCTTTGGACGAAGGGATAGAATTATAGTATGATTATATCAGGATTACAAAAAATAACACTTCTTGATTATCCAGAACATGTTGCTTGTACAATTTTTTTTGGAAAATGCAATTTGAGATGTCCTTTTTGTCATAATATGGAACTTGTAGAACATCCAGAACATTTCCCAGTATTTTCTACTACGCAAATACTTGAATTTTTAAAGGAAAGAATTGGTAAATTAGATGGTGTTGCAATAACTGGTGGAGAGCCACTCCTTAATAGGGACATAGAAGAATTGTTAAAACCGATAAAGGAACTTGGATACCCAATAAAACTTGATACAAATGGATTTTTTCCAGATATGATAGAGAAACTTATTGATGATAAATTGGTTGATATGTTTGCGATGGATATAAAGTCAGGTTGGACTAATTATTTAAAAGTTTCTGGAATTAGTAATGCTGTGGATGATAGTACTAATAAGTGGAAAGAGAAAGTTAGTAAATCAATTAACTTACTTATAAATAAAGCAGAAGATTATGAATTTCGTACTACCTGTGTAAAAGGCCTACATACTGAATCAGATTTTTATGAAATTAAAGATATGATTAAAGGAGCAAAAAAATATTATTTGCAAGATTATAAAGCAGGACCTGGTATGGAGAATTTGCCTTACAAACCATTTTTAAAAGAAGAACTTGAACATTTTGCTACTATAGTTAGTGATAGTGTAGGTATGGTAAATATTAGAGGTTTATGATAAAAAATTTATAATAGTGGTATCAATATAAAAAAGTGGAGAAATAATATGGAAAAAAAGTATCAAAATTTAATTAATGTAGCATTTGAAGCAAGGAAAAAAGCATATGCACCCTATAGCAATTATAAAGTTGGAGCAGGACTTCTTTGCAAAAATGGAAAAATTTATGAAGGTTGTAATATAGAAAACGGAGCTTTTAGTCCAAGTATTTGTGCAGAGAGAGTAGCATTTGTTGAAGCGGTAAAAAATGGTGAAAGAGATTTTGAAGCAATAGCTATCGTCACTGGATCTGAAGATGCAGATGTATATGAGATGGGCTCTCCTTGCGGTGTATGTAGGCAATTTATGTCTGAGTTTTGTAGTGATGATTTTAAAATTATAATGACAAAAATTAAAAGCAATGGCGAGCTTATAGATAGTAAAGAATTTACAATGGATGAAATTTTACC
>CADCOW010000043.1 GCA_902803205.1 uncultured Eubacteriales bacterium
TAGATCAGTAATCTCAAGTTCACCTCTTTTTGATGGCTTTAATCCTTTTGCATATGATACAACATCATTATCATAAAAATATAAACCAGTAACGCAATAATTAGATTTTGGTTTTTCAGGCTTTTCTTCTATGCTTATTGCTTTCCCACTTTTATCAAATTCTACAATTCCAAATCTTTCAGGGTCATCAACATAGTATCCAAAAATAGTAGCCCCTTTAGTTATAGTACTTGCTTTTTTTATCTTTTCTCCAAACCCATGTCCATAAAAAATATTATCACCTAAAATCATAGATACAGTATCATTACCAATAAATTCATCTCCAAGTATAAATGCCTGTGCTAAACCATCTGGACTTGGTTGAACCTTATATGCAAGATTAATTCCAAATTGACTACCATCTTTCAGTAAATCTCTAAACCTTTCAGTATCTTGAGGAGTTGATATTATTAATATATCTTTTATCCCCGCTCTCATAAGCACTGAAAGTGGATAATAAATCATTGGTTTATCATATATAGGCAATAATTGTTTTGATGTTACCATAGTTAAAGGATACAACCTAGTTCCTGAACCACCTGCCAATATAATACCTTTCATATAATTTCCTCCATTATATTTTTTCTAATTTTGCAAATGCAGCAAATAATGTCTTACTTCCAATATCATCAAAGTCAACTGTAACTTCATAATCTCTACCGATATCTTCAATTTTTATAACTTTGCCTTCCCCAAATTTTATATGGGAAACTCTATCTCCTACTTCGTAGTCAAGTGTTGTTGCTTTTACTATATTTGCACCTGTTTTATATGTATCTATACTCTTTTTTAAATCAATTTTTGATACAGTTTTTTGATTATTATCATAAAAATCATTTTTTATATCTATAAACTTATTTTTATTAAAACTTTTTGATTTAAAACTATTTTTTCTTACTCCATAGTCCCAAAAACTATCATTAGCAGATGTATTAAAAAAATTGCTGTCTGTTCTCAAAACATTTTTTGTAATTAATTTATCATCAATTTCATCAATAAAACGACTAATTAGATAATTATTATACGAACCATTATGCATTCTTCTTCTTGCAGATGACAAATACAAATTCTTTTTCGCTCTTGTTATACCAACATAACATAATCTTCTTTCTTCTTCTACTTCAGAATCACTATCATCAGATGATATTGACTGGTATGATGGGAATAGCCCTTCATTCATTCCTGTCAAATATATATTATCATACTCTAAACCTTTTGAAGCATGTAAAGACATAAGTGTTAATTTATCTTCATTTTCATTAATATTATCAACATCAGAGATAAGAGCAATCTCATATAAAAAATCTTCTAAGATTACATGAGCTGACAAATTGCTTGCTAAGTCTTTTAAAATATCATTTTCTGGATATGTTTCTTTAAATGTTATAGCCTTATTTCTAAGTTCGTATATATTCTCCAATCTCTCCTTTCCCTCTTCATCTCCATACTCATCATATAAAAATTCTTCATAACATCTTTTTAACAATTTATCTATTATATTATCTAATTCATTTTCAGATTTCAAATCTATAATAAGTTCTACAAACTCTTTTAAATTCTCTTTAACTTTTTTTGACAAATCTATCTTATCAAAATTAAAAACTGCTTCAAGTGGCATAAGATTATTATTTCCAGCATATTCTAAGATTTTTGCTAAACTTGATTCACCAATTCCTCTCTTTGGAACATTGATAATCCTAAACAAACTATTTGTATCACTTGGATTAACTAATATATGCATATATGCAAGTATATCTTTTATCTCTCTTCTTTCATAAAAGTTAATTCCACCAACCAATGTATATGGTACTGAAAATGATACACACATTTCCTCAAACTTTCTACTTTGTGCATTTGTTCTATATAATATTGCAGTGTTTTTATAGTCATTATTTCTTTTTATTTCACTAATAATAGAATATGCTTCTTTACTATCATCCTCATATTCTGTAAAAACAACCTTTGCACCATCACCGTTTTCTGACCACAATTTTTTATCTTTTCTACCTTGATTATTTCTTATAACAGAATTAGCAACATTTAAAATATTATTGGTTGACCTATAATTTTGAGTAAGTTTTATAATTTTTGCATTTTCAAAAACATTTTCAAACTCTAATATATTTCTAATATCAGCGCCTCTAAATTTATATATACTCTGGTCATCATCACCAACAACAGTCAATTTATTGTTTCCATCCATTGTCAAAAGTTTTATAATTTCAAATTGTACCATATTGGTATCTTGGTACTCATCAACAAGTATATACTTAAATTGGCTTGATATTTTTTTTCTTATTTCTTCATTTTCTTTTAGTATCCTTACAGTAAGAAGTAACATATCATCAAAATCAAGTGCATTGTTCTCAAACATTTTTTTGTCATATACTTCAAAACACCTTGCATATATTTTTTCCATCTCAGATTTTGCAGACTTTTTAAACTCATCAATACTAATGTCATGATTTTTACAAAATGAAATCCTACTGGCTACAGCTCTTGCCTTAACTTTTTTTTCATCATATCCTAATTCTTTTATTATCTTATTTAAAATCTTCTTTTGATCATCTGTATCATATATTGTAAAATTTCTATTGTATCCTATTGATTCTATAAATATTCTGAGTATTCTACCACAGAATTTATGAAATGTTGAAATAAATATCTTTTTGGAATTATCACCAAGTAAACTATCAACTCTTTCTTTCATTTCACTTGCTGCTTTATTTGTAAAAGTTATTGCGAGTATATTATCCGGACTCACACCATTTTCTACCAAATATGCAACTTTATAAGTAATTACTCTTGTCTTACCAGAACCAGCTCCAGCGATAATCAAAAGTGGTCCTTCATTATAAAGGACTGCTTGTTGTTGTTCTTTGTTTAAACTACTCAGATTCATTTTGTTCACTTTCAATATCTCTTATTCTTTCAGTTGTAACTATAGGTATGCCACCATAATCAGGACTTTCCTGCATATCAGCCATAGGTACATTTGATAAATTAGAATTATCATCTCTTATTGGACCAACTTCAGAAGTTGGAATCATATTACTAAATGGTGCTACATTTTCTGCATGTTCCGACTCAATAATAGGACCTCCAGTACTTATATTCTTAATATCATCATAATTTATGTCAGCAGCACCAAAAGGTTTTTTCTCAACCTTGTTGCAAGAAGATAATAACATATTAATCGTAATTATCAATAGTATTAAAATTCTAAATATAAAATTATTTTTAATAATATTCATATAAAAACTATACTATCCTTCCAAACTTTTTTTCAAATTCCTGTTTACTAAGTGATATAATAGTAGGTCTTCCATGTGGGCAATTATATGGATTATCAAGCTTAAACAGTTCATTTAAAAGATTTTTAACTTCATCTTTACTTAATAAATCATTTGCTTTAATAGATTTTTTACATGCGATGGAAGCTATTTTTTCAACTATACTATCATAATGTTCTTTATTTTTATTATCAGCTAAACTATCTATCATATCCATAAGTAATTTTTCATTGCCAATATTAAGTATGTTGTATGGCACTGAATCAATTTTAATATCATTATCTCCAAATATTTCAATCTCAAAGCCAATTTTTTTAAAACTATCTAAATTCTTAGTTACTGCTTCATATTGTATTGGTGTTAATTTAAGAATAATACTTGGGAAAATTTTTTGACTTAAATTTTCACCATTTTCATATGCCTTTAAAATTTTTTCATAATTTATTTTTTCATGTGCTGCATGTTGATCAATAATATATAATTTATTTTCATATTCTACTAAAATATATGTTCCAAAAATTTGACCAATATACTTATGATCTTGACTCAATGTAGTAGTTATAAATGGTTTTTCTTCATATTTCTCTTTTAATCTTTTATTATCTCTTTCTAATAAATTATAAAAATTTGATAATTTTAATCCTGATGATAAACTATTATTATTTGAATTTTCAAGTGAAGGTAATTCTTCTATGTCTATACATTTTTTAACAAAAGTATTACTATTTATATAATTATTTTGATTTGGTATTTCATTATTTGTGTAATCAATAATATTAATTTCTTTTATACTTTTATTATTTTCTTTTAAAAAATCATCTTTTTCATCTTGATAATAATTTGTTTCATCTGAATTATTAATTTTTTCTTCATGTATAAGATTTATATTATTTAGAGCACTGTGTATAGCAGTATATACAGCATAATATATATATTCATCACTACTAAAGCGCACTTCCATTTTTTTAGGATGAACATTGACATCAACTTTATTGCCGTTTACATCTATTTTAAGTATTACTAATGGATACTTATGTTGCATAAGATATTCTTCATATGCATTTTCTATTGCTTTATTTATAGTTTTATTTTTTATATATCTATTATTTACAAAATATATTTCATCATTTCTTGTGTTTCTTGCTATAATCGGTTTTGCAATATATCCATTTATTTTTACACCATCTATATCATCACAAATTTCAACTAAATTTTCTATAATTTCTCTTCCATATAGAGAAAATAAAACATTTTTTAAACTGCCATCTCCATTTGAATTAAACTTCATCTTATCATCAATTATTAATGTTAGTGCTATATCTGGCCTTGCAATTGCAAATTTTATAATTATATCTTCAACATATGCATTCTCTTTAGGTATGCTCTTTAAAAACTTCTTTCTAACTGGGACATTACTAAAAAGATTTTTAATCTCAATTACTGTTCCATTGTTTGCTGCTACTTCTTCAATATTTACATTATTTAAGTCTCCATAATTAAGTTCACATTGATATCCATACGAATTGTTATCATCTTCTCTTTTTGAAGTTAATGTAATATTACTAACTACTGAAATGCTTGATAATGCCTCGCCCCTAAACCCGAATGAATTAATACATTCCAAATCATTTATATTTCTTAATTTTGAAGTCGCATGTTGAAAAAATGCCATTTTTATGTCATCTTTTTCAAAGCCATCACCATCATCAGTGACTTTAATAAGTTTCATCCCAGCTTCAATAATTTCTACTTTTATATTATGAGCATTTGCATCAATAGCATTTTCAACTAATTCTTTAACTACACTTGCTGGATTTTCTATCACTTCTCCAGCAGCAATCTTACTTATTGTATTTTCATCTAATATTCTAATTGACATTACTCTGCCTTTTTACTTCTTGTCATAAGAAGAGTTGCTATATATTTAGCATCCATATTATTATAAACTATATCATTAACACCATTTGTAATTGGTAAATCTAAATTATACTTTTCCTTAAGTGACATTGCTTTTGGAAGAAAGTTTATTCCTTCTACAACCATACCAATACTATTAATTGCATCATTAATTTTATATCCTTCCCCAAGCAGTTTACCACAATTATAATTTCTACTCTTAGTACTCGTAGCAGTAACTATCATATCACCTACTCCTGCAAGTCCATAAAATGTATCTTTCTTGCATCCAACTGCTTCCCCAACTCTTATCATTTCAGCTAATCCTCTTGTTATAATTGCTGCTTTCATATTATCACCATAACCAAGTCCTGCTACAATCCCAGATGCAAGTGCTATAATATTCTTAAATGCAGCACATATCTCTACACCTTTAACATCGCAATTTGTATATACTCTAAAGTATTCATTCATAAATATATCTTGAATATATTTTGCAGCTGATATATTACTGCTCGCAGACACAATCATAGATGGCAATTCTCTCACAACTTCTTCTGCATGAGTAGGTCCAGATAATACAACAACTTTTTCATTTATTTTTTTTTCTTTTTTTATTTCATCAAATAATATCTCACTCATAGTATAAAGTGTTTTATCTTCCATTCCTTTTGTAAGAGATACTAAATATTGTTTATCATTAATAAACTTAATTGAATTGTGTGCAATTTCTCTAAAACCAGTTGAAGGTATAGCATATACAACAACATCCTTATCTTTAAATGATTGTTCAAATTCATTTGTAAAAATAATATCATTATTTAAAATTATATTTGGAAGTTTTGGATGTATATGTTTTTCTTTTAACTCATTTATTAAATTTTTATTTCTTGCCCAACAAGTAACTTTATGACTATTATTGCTTAAAAGTTTTGCGATAGCCACACCCCAAGTTCCTGCTCCAAGAATTAATACATTTGCCATATTTTATTTCTTTTTTTTAGGTGACAAATCATCGATTGCAGCTTGTATAAATCCTATAAATAATGGGTGTGGTCTATTTGGTCTACTCTTAAGTTCAGGATGACTCTGAGTTGCAACATAAAATGGATGTTTTGCAATCTCTATCATTTCTACAATTTTTCCATTTGGTGATATTCCTGACAAAATCATACCATTTTTTTTATATTCTTCTCTATAATCATTATTTACTTCATATCTATGTCTATGTCTTTCATTAATTTCTTCTTTTCCAAATAATTTATAACACTTAGAATTCTTTTCTAACTTACAAGGA
>CADCOW010000044.1 GCA_902803205.1 uncultured Eubacteriales bacterium
AAATTCTCTAAATTTTGCAAATAATTTGTTTTCAAATAAAAAACTGGGTTATATTTATATTTTTTAACCCAGTTTGTCTACGGTCTGCAATGCCCATCTCGGATGGGAATTTTTATTTTGCTATTAAACTGCGAGATTATTACAAAAAATATAAAAATGTGGTATAACATAGTTACAAAGATACATACAGCAAATTAAATTCAATTGTTAAATGGTAAAAGGAGAATAATAGTATCTTGAAAACCCATAGGCACATACAGCAAAAAACAAAATATTGTAAAGTATTATGTTAACAATTTCATTATATCATTATTAATGGTTTACGACCTATTGCAAAATTAGGAACGTAGAAGAAGGTGGTCGCACTTTTGTGACTTGTGTCTAGTTAGTGCAGTATTATAATTATTTATGTAGAGAGATATATTGTGAGTTTATTAGTATGGTGAATATAATCCATAGGAGGATGTATGAATCGAAACAAACAATTAGATATCAAAACGAAAAAGATATAAATGTGGAGATGAAAGAAAAAATTGGAGCTGTGGAGTTTATAAAACAAAAAACAAATGTTTCACATACTGAAAATGGCGCTAAAGGATATGCAACTACACATAGACCTTTGCTTGATCTAAATTTTAATGTAACTAATCTTAGGTTATTGCCTAATGATAAAATAATTGATATGTTTATTGATGCATATGCTGATGACAAAGAGCATTCTATTAAATGGTTATTCTTTTTAAGGGATGTTTTAGATGGTCTTGGTGAGAGAAGGTCTTTTAGAATTATATTAAAATATCTCGCAGATAGAAATAGTACTATAGCCATTAAATTATTACCATTCGTAAAAGAATATGGTCGTTATGATGACTATCTAATATTACTTGAATCAAATATCAAAGAAGATGTTGTTAAATATTTGAAAAATGAATTAGATTCAGATTTGATAAAAATTGAAAAAAGATTGCCTATATCACTTCTTGGAAAGTGGCTTCCAAGTATTAATACTTCATCAAAAGAGGCTGTTAAGTATGCAAAGAAACTGGCAAAAGGTTTCGGAATGAGCGATAAAGAATATAGAAAAAATTTGTCTTTACTTCGTTCTTACTCAAATGTTCTTGAAGTAAAATTATCAAAGAATAAGTGGAGTGATGTCGACTATGAAATAGTTCCATCAAAAGCAAACTTAAAATATGAAAAAGCATTCATAAGACATGATGAAGAGAGAAGAACTAAGTTTATCATTGATACATTTGAAAAGGATGGCAAGATAAATTATAAAACAATTATGCCTTATGAGATAGTAACTATGCTTAAGGAAAATAGTTATGATAGAAAGTTTAAAGATAATTTGCTTGGGGAATTGTTATGGAAAAAATTATCTGGAGAAAAACTGAAAAATGAATTTGGATTTGAAGATTGTATAGTTGTTGCTGATGGCTCTGGAAGTATGGACTTGAGAATAAATAATAAAACTTCAAATTTAGATATATGTAATTCTCTTGCTATATATTTTGCAGAAAAACTTAAATCTGTTTTTAAAGATACAGTAATTACATTTAGCTGCAACCCTCAGATAGTGGATTTAAAAAATTGTCAAACTCTTAAAGAAAAACTTAATCGTTTATATGCTCATGATGAGTGTGCAAATACAAATATTGAAGTGGTTTTTGACTTATTGCTTGATATGGCAGTGTCTAATAAAGTTGCACCTAATGAAATACCAAAGCAAGTACTTATTATTTCCGATATGGAATTTGATAATTGTGTCGAGTGTAATAATGGGAAACACATAAATAGTTCTAATACAATGTTATTTGATACAATAAAGGCTATGTACCAGATAGCTGGATATGAAATGCCAAGACTTATTTTTTGGAATCTTTGTGGTAGGACAGGGACTATACCAATGCTTGAAAATGAAAATGGCTTAGTTCTTATGTCTGGCTTTTCTCAAAACACAGCAAAAGTTGCTATGACGAAAGAGAAAAAAGATCCTTACAAATCTCTTTTAGAAGTTCTTGACAAAGATAGATACAATGTGATTTGGAATGCTGTAAAAAATGTAGCCTAAAATAATATGAAAATGAATTTAATCAATAAACTCGTGAAGGAAATCATTGTATGTATGCAGATAGCTCTTGTGAGGTAGCTTTAACAAATTTCAAACCACTTGCTTTTTGCAAAAAAGTATATTATAATTAACTTAATTATAATTTACTTTTTTGTGATTTGGAGGTCGCAAATGTTTTTTGGAAGAGAAAAAGAATTAAAAGAATTAAATGCTTTATATTTGACACGGAAGTTTCAGATGCCAGTTATTTATGGAAGGCGAAGAATAGGAAAAACAGCATTAATTACAGAATTTGTTAAAGATAAAAAAGTAATATTTTATTCCGCTGTGGAAAAAAGTAAAAAATTAAACATAGAAAATTTTGGTAAAACTGTACTTAGTGTGATAGATAAACATAATGAAGACTTACAATTTTCAAACTTCATGCAAATTCTCGAAAGAGTATTTGCATATAGCATTAAAAACCAAATTATATTAGTTATAGATGAATTTCCATATTTGGCAAAATCAGATAAGTCGTTTTCATCAATACTGCAAAACTTGATAGATAAATATGAAAAAAAATCAAAGTTGTATCTTATACTTTGTGGATCATCAATGTCATTTATGGAAAGAAATGTGTTGGGGTATAAGGCACCATTATATGGAAGAAGAACTGCTCAAATTAAATTAAAAGAATTTGATTTTTTTGAAATGAAAAAAATTTTTACTAAAATGAGTATTGAAGATTTGGCGAAAACTTATGGAACAGTTGGTGGAACACCTAAATACTTTTTGCAGTTTAGCGATAAGTTGAATTATGAGCAAAATGTAAAAGAATCATTTTTAAAAACATCTGCATTTTTATATGAAGAAACGAAAAATCTTTTAAAACAAGAAGTTAGAGATGAAGCATTATATAATGCAATAATATATGCAATAGCTAAAGGAAGCACAAAAATTTCAGAAATAGCAACAAAAGTTGGCTCATCTATTCCTCTCTGCAATGCATCAATAAAAAATCTTATATCGCTTGATTTAGTTGAAAGACAGATTCCGTTTGGTGAAAGGAAAAGCAAAAAGGTAATTTATAGATTAACAAATAATATGTTTAGGTTTTATTATGCATTTGTTTTAGAAAATGTAAGTAACATTGAACGAGGTTTTTCAGATGATGCATATGATAGCATTAAACCATATATTGATAATTATATGGGGAAAGTCTTTGAAGAAATTTGTATAAGTTTTTTGTGGAAAATGAAGTCGGCTAAGAAAATATCATTTATTGATATCGGAAGATGGTGGGGGACAAATTCAAAAATTCGCAAAGAAGTGGAAATAGATATAATGGGTACAATAGATAAAGAAAGTGCATTGTTTTGCGAGTGTAAGTGGCATAATGAGTTAGTTTCTTTATCTGTATATCAATCATTAGTGGATAAGGCAAGTATGTTTAACTATAAAAACAAAGAGTATTATATATTTGCAAAAAAAGGTTTTACTGAAAAATTAAAAAACGAAGAAAGAAGAGATAAGAACTTACATTTGATAACTTATAAAGAAATGTTTTTAAATTAGTATAAAATATCAAGTAAAAATGTATAAAGGGGCAGAGAAAGCCTAATGATTATGGAGGTTAATAAATGAAAAAATATCATGCGATAGTTAAATATGACGGCGTAGAGTATGCCGATTATGAAGTTGAAGCTGAAAATATTGATGAAGCTTCGGATATGGTTACGGAAGAGTATAATTCAGCGACTATAATTGAAGTAGATGGTAAAGAAATTAGATTTAATGATTCGACAAAGCTACGGATTATAATTTCTGGTGGGGATGATGAATTTAATGACATATCGTTTCCTGTTTAACTCATAATAACTTGATACTATTTCTTAACAATAAATGTATTGCTTTTGTATGTACTATGCAGTACAATGTGTACAAGTAAAGGAGTGGAGGTGATTCTGTGAAAACAGCGAATGTATATGCAAGAATAGAGCTTGATGTTAAGGATAAAGTGGAAGAAGTGTTAAAAAAAATAGGCATACCTGCTTCTGTTGCTATCAATATGTATTATAAACAAATTATAGTGTCTAACTGGATACCATTTAAAGTAACTGCAGATATATCAAAGCAGATTAATTTAGATTTAATGACTAAAGAAGAATTTGATGTAGATATGGAGAATAGATATCAAGAAGCACTTAGTGAAGAAGGGGTAGATGCAAATATTTATTTCAAGAACTTTAAGAAAAGGACAAAATTAGGTGCTGAATAACTATAAAATAAGAATTATGCCAAGTGCTGATATTGATATACAAGAGATTTATGAGTATATTGTAAATACTTTTAGCTCAATTGAGAATGCTAATAATACAATTGATGCAATAGAAGATACAATTAAAAGTTTAGCAAAAGTTCCTAAAAGAGGAATGCAATATCTTAATGAACCATAGAAGACAAGGGGACTACGAATGATTTTTGTCAATAATTATACAATTTTTTATTATGTTTTTGATGAAGAGAATATTGTGAAAGTTGTGAAAATTGCATATAGTAAAATGGACTTTGACCGGATATTAAAAAGGTTTGAAGATGAGCAAGGTGGCATTTAATATAAAAAACTAATAGAATATAATGAATTTTAACCTATGATAACTTGATGCTATTAAAAGAATAAGTGATGTTGATTGGGTTTTAAGCAAATTTATTGTATAATATAAATGGTAGGAAATGATTAATATGGCTACATCAAGTATAAAGAAGAACTTTATAATTGAAGGGCAAGATGCAGAAGATTTTGCTAATTCTTTGGATGAGGTAATAGCTGAAAGAGATGAAAAAAGAAAGCAAATAAGTAAGATAAAATATATTGAAATTACTGACAAGGATGAAATAAAGAAATATCTTAAAAGGATTGCAAAGTAATGGTA
>CADCOW010000045.1 GCA_902803205.1 uncultured Eubacteriales bacterium
ACATATTTTAAATTTTATTTTATTACTTTTTTCATATAAAACAAACCAGCTAGAAGGTTCTAAATATTCAATTATAATATGAAAATCTAAATTCTTATTAAATATAATTCCATGTCTCCTACAATACTTAGATATATCAACAAAATATTTATAATAATCCTTTGTTGTATCTTCTTGTAAATTTCTTACAAAATTATATAGGTCACACTCTCTTCTTACATTGATTATTGAATCACCCGATGAAGCACACCCAAGATATGGAAAAACAACTTTATTGTTTATTGTAACTGCACAGATTTTCCTTTGAGTTTCTTTAAAAACTTCATTTTCTGGCAATTCATTAATAACTTTCAATCCACCATCATAACACATCAACTCACTATCCCAATTATCATCAATAATTTTCAGCCACTTTTCCTGATACCAAGTTTCAGATTTAGGATGTTTGTCAATTGAAATCAACAATATATTCTTCCAATTAGCAGAAATTTTCAAGAATAAAAGCAAATCACTTTTTCTTTCAAAACTATTGGTAATGCTATTCTTCTTTTCTAAGTGTAAATGATATATGCCCCAATTCTTTAACAAATAATCACTTCTATCAATACTAATATTATATACAGAATTAGATAAATACATATCTATGGGTTGATTATTTTCAAGTCTAAATACTATATCATTAAACGACAGCATCTCCTCATCTTTTAAAATGTTGGATGACAATATTTCATAGATTTCCTTTGATTTCAGTGTCTTAAACTTTATATCAAAATCTATCAGCCTTTCTCTTATATCAAAATAGTGTATCGCTAGTTTTTTGTCATTTTTATCAATCTTTATTCCATTTTTGACAAGTGCATTGTATAAATGCTCATCAATATCTTTTTTGAAATTCATATAATTTTGATTATTAAATTTAATTCTGAGTACTTCAAGCATTAATATTCTTCATTATCCCTTCAATGCATTTTACTATTCGTTCTTGCTCTGCATATGGTGGCAATGGTATCAACATTGTTGTCAACATGGGTAAAGTAATTTGTTGAGTTGTAGAGCCATTGCTATTGACCAAATTAGTTTTTAAATAATAATTTATAAATTTCAACAATGCTCTGTGCTTAGAAATAATAGAAATAAGTCTAACAATTGGCACAAATGGTACATCTCTAAATACTGTATAACCGATAGTTCCTCTTGCTGAGATTGTTATTGCTGGTGGCATAACTTTTGCTTTATCGGTAAACCCGTATAATCCATTATTCCTTTCCCCATTTGAATATACTGGAATATTGTATTTTTCATCTTGTAACTTTTTCATGTTTTTAGGTTTGTCACCACCTGCTATTATGTTTTCAACAGCAGACCCTACTTTACACCATGCCCAATTCTCTGGTATCTCAAACGCCAGTTCATCATTTATGCACTTTTCTGTTCCATCTTGGTATTTTTCATAATATAAGTTATCTTTAGAACTTTTATAAATATAGGTTTCTTTTTTATCTCGTTTAATTTTGCCTTCTTTGATAAGTTTTTCTTTCTCTTTTCTTATCTCATCTAACAAATTAGAAGCATTGCCATCTGATTTTAATTGTTTTGTGAGTTTACCTCTTATCCCTGCTTCAATAATTTTTGATTTTAGTATCTCTTTATCTTTTTGATATTTTTTCTGTGCTTCGTCTATCTTATCTAATATTTCAAATAGCTTGTCAACTTTTTCTACAATTCTTTTTTGCTCTGCTATAGTCGGCACCGAAAACCATGAGCTCTTAACTTTATCAATACTTAAATTATCAACTGTTGCACCTGATGCACTTTCAGAAAACTGATTAAATGCAAATGCTGAAGACAAGTAATAATATAAATATTCACTTGTGTAAATACTATCATTTCCTCTAATTACAAGCCATCCGTCATGTATACATCCTTCAATTTTTGATATGTATGGTCTTCCAAAGCTCATTGAATTTGTTAGTAAAAAATCACCAGGAAAAACTTTTCTGCTATGTTTTTCTCCATCTTTAATAATTCTTTCTTTAACTTTAGTTATATATTTACCATTTCTTTCTACATCTCCAATTTTAATCCAGTTAGTTCCATTTTCATCACTAGTTATGA
>CADCOW010000046.1 GCA_902803205.1 uncultured Eubacteriales bacterium
AGTAATTCAGAAATAAACATAGCAAGTTATTCAGAGATAAATATTGCAAGTATTTCAAATATAATTATAGAACAAAATATAGCAAGTCTATCAGAAATAAAAACCATAGCAAGTACTTCTCAACTTTTTGGCGATGGAAATAATTTGCCTTGGAAATTTTATTTTGGAACATATCCACAAAATGATGGTTCTGGTATACAGTATGAACCTATTGAATGGACAGTATTAAATCAAGATGGTAATGAAGCAACAGTGTATACAAGTAAAGTTATTGGTGGATCAGCATATGGTACAAGTGGCGTTACATGGGAGGCATCATATGCGAGGGCTTATCTGCAAAATGAATTTTTAAGCAAAGCATTTACAACTAATCAGATAGATAAATGTATAATAGAAAAAACATTGCAAACGGGAACTGAAGTAACGAAAGATAAGGCATTTTTAATGATGCCTGAAGATGTAGGAAAGTTAGTTTATAGTGAAAAATATATATATCCGACAGAATATGCTAAGAGTCAAGGGGCAGAGCCATCGATGCCAAGGTTGTCAAGATATGTAGATTGGTGGGTTAGAAAACCTATTCTTTATTTTGATGGAATATGGGGTGAAGTCTGGAATCGTACAGCTCAAACAAGACTTTATGTAAAAGGTATCCGACCTATGATATGTCTTGATACTTCTTCGTCAGTTTTTGAGTCAAGTCATAAAATTAGTTTTGACTTAAGTGTTGCAAGTTGGAAATCACAGTCAACTCTATGGAGATCATTTAATAGTTATTATGGTGGTCAAAAATTACCTACAGTAGCAAATCTTTCACTGCCTGAAGAAGTTGACTTTGTTGGTTGGAGTAAAGATGGAACAGTAGAAAATTTGATGACTGAAATTCCATTAGATTGCAAAGAAGAATTATCATTAAAAGCTATGTTAAAGTCTAAAATAGTATGGGATTTATCTGATGGAACTACAGGCAGATCTGGAAGTTGGGATGGAGAAGCTGGAGCAACACATTATTACATTGGTAAAACTTATGTATTACCTACCAATGTAAATTCAATATTTATTTCAGAAAATGAGACATATAAGTTTTTTGATCACTGGGAGATTGATGGCAATATAGTTGATTCTATACCTGCAGGAACTAAAGGAATTATAACTGTAAAAGCAGTATATAGAGAACTTCCAAGTAGTATATGGTATGGAACATATCCACAAAATGATATATCAGGCATAGAATTAGAACCAATTAAATGGAGAGTACTTAAGCAAGATGGAAAAGGAGCGCTTTTAATTGCGGATAAGATTCTTGACCATAGAGGTTTTAATAATGAAAATGTTGCAACTATATGGAGAGATTCTAATATAAGAACTTGGCTTAATGATACATTTATAAATAAAGCATTTACAATAAATCAAATAAATAATCATATAATAAAGAAAAATTTAAATACACCTACATTGTCAGGAAATGTAGAAACTGAAGATAAAGTTTTTTTATTGACAAATGATGATATGTATGATTCTACTATGGCATTTGGAGGAGTAACTGAAAAGTTAGGAAAAGGAACTGAATATGCACAAACTGTAACCTGGAATGGAGCAAATATACCTATAGGTTATGGGCATAGTTCACCTTGGTGGCTTCGTTCACAAAAAGCGGATGGGATTGAAGCAAATCAAGCAGATTTAGTAAAACAAAATGTTCCAAATGTAGAAGGTGATTATGTAAATACTGGAGCAGGTATTCGCCCATCTATGTATATTGACTTATCAAATGGTAAATTTAGAGGAATGGCAAATAAACTTACTTGGGATTTAGGAGGAGCAAGATTCAAAGCTACTTCAATTTTATGGAATGATTATAATTTATATCAACCAGGTCAAAAACTTCCTACTGAAGAAAATATGCTGATGCCAGAAGGATTTAAATTTGTAGGCTTTAAAAATATTGATGATCAAAAAATGATTACTGAGATACCTGATGATGCAATCGGAGATATAACTTTACAATTAGTATATAACGGAATCATAACTTGGGATTTGACTGATGGCACAACTGGAAATACAGGAAGTTGGGATGGTGAAGCAGGACCTGAACTTCTTGACCCAGAGAAAGGAATAAAAACTTTGCCAACTAATATTATAGCACCTCCACATAAGGTTTTTGATCATTGGGAGATAGATGGAAAAAAAGTTACTTCTATAGAACCTGGTATTAATAAAGCATTGGAAATAAGAGCAGTTTATAGAGGTGCAACATATAAAATTACTTGGGATTTATATGATGATGAAACAAAAGACAGAGGATATGCATATGGTGATACACCTACAAGTTATGAATATGGTGTAGGGGTGCAATCATTCCCAACAAAAGTGGATGGTCCAATAGGAAAAAGTTTTGATCACTGGGAAATAGGTGGAGTGGCAACTACATCTATAAGCACAAAAGACTTTGGAGATAAAACAGTCAAAGCAATATATAAATTAATTAAACATGAATATGTCTGGCTTGGAGTTTATCCGCAAAATGACAAAGATGGACAACAACTTGAACCAATAAAATGGAGAGTTATAAATAAAACTTCTGATGAAATACTTTTATTATCAGAATACATTATTGATAGAAATGTTCATCAAAGTGTAGAAAAATCACAATATGAATGGAAAAAATCTATTATTAGAAATTGGCTAAACCATACTTTCTTAGAGAAAGCTTTTTCATCATCTCAGATAAGAGATATTATTGTTAAAAATACTGAACCTGAACAGCAAGATGTAGAAGATAGAATATATTTATTTACAATGGAAGAAATAGAATATATGCAGAGAAATGATTTAAATGCAGTATCTACAAAATATGCCTCTCGAAATGATGAATATGATAATGCTTGGTGGTTGAGATTTACATTTTCAAATATGTATGGTTATGTAAATTCAACTTCTACTATGGAACTCAGTGTGGCAAATGTACCATATGGTATTCGACCTGCTTTAAGTATTAATCTAAAAGGCACATCAATATATAGAGATAATGATAATAGTATAACATTTGACTTAAGTGGTGGTAGTTGGAAAGAAGGATCAGCTTTATGGGGAGAGATGGATACATATTTTGGAGGACAAATATTGCCAACTGCTGATAATATTGATGCACCAAACGGAAAAGAGTTTCAAGGATTTGTAATAAATGGTACTAAAGAAATAATAACAGAAATACCTTATACTCAAAAAGGAGATATCGAGTTAGTTGCAATATATGGTAAACAATATAATATCACCTGGGATTTAAAAGATGGAAACACAAGTAATGAAGGCTTATGGGATGGAGCAGCAGGACCATCAACATATTATAGTGGTTTAGGCTTAAGTTCACTTCCAACAAATGTC
>CADCOW010000047.1 GCA_902803205.1 uncultured Eubacteriales bacterium
GATTCATTAAGTAATTCTTCAAAACTCATTTCTGACATTATCTATAATCTCCTCGATTAAGTTTTCTGGTGTAGAAGCTCCAGCACTTACACCTACTACCGCATCTTTATTTATACTAATATTTTTAGTATCAGATTTTTCACTCAACAAATATGAGTTTTCACAAAAAACTTTTGAAATTTCATAAAGCTTTTTAGTATTGGAAGATGATTTACTTCCAATTATTAACATTACATCTGAACTCTTTGCTAATTTTTTTACTTCCTCTTGTCTATTTTCTGTCGCATTACATATAGTTTTTACTATCTTAATATTATAAAATAAATCTCTTAAAATATCAACTAAAATTTGAGCATTATTAACATTTGTTGTAGTCTGACAAACCAGTAAAATATTGGAATTTTTATCAATTTTTAGATTATTTATATCATTTTTACATATAATTACATATATATCATTTTTTGCCCTGGATACTATACCTTTAACTTCAGGATGATTTTTATCACCTATCACAATAATTTTATATCCTTTTTCACTATATTCTGACACTAATTTATGTATTTTACCAACAAAAGGACAGGTTAAATCTATAATTTCATTACCATTTTCTTTAAGCATATCTTCAATATATTTAAGTGTTCCATGAGTTCTTATTATAACTTTCTCATTTTTTAGTTCTTTTATATCATTTATATCATTTAGTTCTATTAGTCCTTTTGATTTTAAGTCATTTGTTACTATTTCATTATGAATTAATGGTCCTATAGAATATATTTTCTTACCTTCATTCTCATACTCTTTTTGCTCTAAAACTCTATAGGCTTCAACAACTGCCCTTTTAACTCCAAAACAAAATCCAGCACTTTTTGCAATTTCAATCTTCATTAAAAAAACCTACTCATAATATAATCCACAACTTCTTCTGCCGACATTTCACTTGAATCAATCTCAACTGCATCTTTAACTTTAACAAGTGGATTATGTTCTCTATGAGTATCTCTATAATCTCTTGTCTTTATATCTTCGGTCACTTTTTCTATCGTAGTATCTATACCTTTTTCTTTTTCTTCAAGATATCGTCTTTTTGCTCTACACTCAACAGTTGCAGTTAAATATATTTTTAAATTTGCATTTGGAAGTACATTTGATGCTATATCTCTACCATCCATACAGCAAGACTTTTCTTCTGCTAATTTTCTTTGGAGTGCAACTAATTTTTCTCTTACTTTTATAAACTGACTACTTACAGATGCAGCCTCTCCAACTTCTGCAGTTCTTATTTTATTTGATATATCTTTCCCATTTAAATAAACAATTAAATTATTATCCTTATCATAATCAAGAGACACATCAATTTTATCAAGAACTTCATTTATTTTATTTTCATCATTATAATCAATATTATTTTCAATCAAATAATATGCTATTGCTCTATACATAGCACCTGTATCAATATAAATGTAACCTAAATCTTTTGCTAACATTTTTGCTATAGTAGATTTCCCTGCACTTGACGGCCCATCTATTGCAATTTTATAACTCATCTATTCACTCCTTAAATTTAATTAATTTCTTATGACATCTATAACACCATCTACACTCTTAATTTTATTTACTATGGTTTGTAATTCACTTTTATCATTAATTTCAAAACTAACCACAATAGTTGCATTTTCATCTTTTGATCTTCTCGTTTCCAAATTATTTATATCTATGTTATTTTCGGTTAATAATTTTGAGATATCAACTATCATACCTTTTCTATTTTTAACATAAATAGTGATGTTTACAAGATAATTCTGATTTTCAGTATTTGAATCCCAAGATATTTCTATAAGTCTATTTTTTTCTACATCTGGAATATTCATTATATTTTGGCAATCGGTTCTATGTATTGTAATTCCTCTACCTCTTGTTACATATCCTATAATTTCATCTCCAGGCACAGGGCTACAACATTTTGCATAATGTATACTTAAACCACTTGCACCATTAACAGTTATACCGCCACTATTTTCTTCCTTCTTTTTTTTGCCTACATCAATACTCTCAATTACTTGTTCATCAGTAACATTCTCAAGATTCTTTTTGTTATACTCTTCAACGACTCTTGACAACATTTGACTCTCTTTTATACCGCCATGACCTATCATAGCATATAAGTCATCAAGATTTTCACAAGTGTATTTTTTATAACAAGGTTTTAAATACTCTTCTTTTAAGATAGTTCCTAAATCGATTTTATGAGATTTAGCATATTTTTCTACTAATTCTCTACCTAAAGCAATATTTTCTTCTTTTCTTTCTTTCTTAAACCAATGTTGAATTTTACTTTTTGCTTGAGCACTTTTACATATATTCAACCAATCTCTTGATGGTCCATTGGAATTGCCAGATGTTATAATAGATACTTGGTCACCATTTTTTATTTTATAATCAATAGGAACAAGAGCACCATTTACCTTTGCACCTACCATCTTATTGCCCACTGCTGAATGTATCATATATGCAAAATCAATAGGTGTTGAGTCTTTAGGAAGGCTTATTACATCACCTTGAGGTGTAAAGCAATATATTTTTTGCGTAAATATATCAAGATCAGTTTTGACAAAATTTAAAAACTCTTTTGAATTCTCTGATTCATTATTGGCATTTAAAATTTCTTTAAACCAATTTGCTTCATTTAAATCATCTATATTTTTAACACCTTTGCTATTACCTTGCTCTTTATATGCCCAATGTGCTGCCACACCATATTCTGCTATATGGTCCATCTCATAAGTTCTAATTTGTATTTCAAATGGTATGCCTTCTTTACCTATAACCGTAGTATGAAGTGACTGATACCCATTTGGTTTTGGCATAGCTATATAATCTTTAAATCTACCAGGTATAGGTGTATAATACTCGTGAATTACTCCAAGTGTAGCATAACAATCTTTTATACTATCCACAAATACTCTTATAGCAAAAAGATCATAAATTTCATCCAAAGATGAAACTCTACTTCTTAATTTTTTATATATACTAAATAAATTCTTGACTCTTCCCTTTATCTCAGCTTTTATGCCAGCTTCATCCAATTTCTCTTTTACGCTTGATATTATTTCATCTATAAATTTTTCTCTTGCTTCTGTCCTTACCTTTATTCCTCTTTCTATCTCAATATAATCTTTTGGCTTTAAGTACATAAGAGATAAATCATCCATTTCGCTTTTAATCTTGCTTATACCAAGACGCCCAGCAAGTGGTGAATAAATCTCTATCGTTTCTCTTGATTTTTCCTCTTGTTTTTCTTTTGTTTGATATTCCAAAGTTTTAAGATTATGTAATCTATCAGCAAGTTTTATAATGATAACTCTTATATCTTTAGACATAGCAATAAACATATGTCTTAAATTTTCTGCTTGTTTTTCTACTTTATCATTTACAAGGTTAAGTTCTGTAAGTTTTGTAACCCCTTCAACAAGAAGAGCAATATTATCTGAAAAATCTTTTTTTAAATCTTCCAAAGTATAATTAGTATCCTCTACTACATCATGTAAAATACCTGCTGCAAGAGTTTCTGCATCCATATGAAGATTTGCAAGTATCATAGCAACACAAAGCGGATGAATTATATAATCTTCACCCGACTTTCTTTTTTGACCTTCATGATGAATAGATGCTATATCATATGCTTTTTCAACTAATTTTAATTCATCTTCATTAAGATATTTTGATATGCCATCTATAAGCTTTTTGTGTGCTTCATCTTTTGTAATAAGACCAACTGGAAGTTCAATCAATTCGTTTTTTGTAACTATATTGCTCATTTGAATATATTATTTTACTTGCTGAACATAATTGTAATAAAAAATAGGACAATTACTTGCCCTATATATACTAAAATGTTTCATGATTTGCAATAATTACTCTATTTACCTCTTGCAAAAAATCTTCTCGCGTATATAAGTTATCGGTAACCATTGAATAATACTTATCATTATCATACCATAGAGCTTTCATATATCTCATCTCTTGATTTTGATCATCCAATGCTACTTTTGATTCAACTGGTATTTCAGAACCATCTTCGCAAATAACAGTCATCATAATCGGAGTATATGCAAATTCTACATCTGCTCCTTTTGAATCAGTAAGTCCAATAGAATTCTCTATATCTTCTGTCGATGAACTAACCCTAAGTACGAAATCCATAATTTGTCCATCTGAAACTTCTTTCTTGTATGTTAGTTTTGCTATACTATCGCTTTCCAATACATATTTTAAATCCTCTGCTTCATCTGGATCTTTAATTTCAACATCAAACTTTTGTTTTATATCCTCTTTGGTAGTTACTGTACCTTTTGTCTTAGTATCAACATTAACTGGTTTTTTATTTGTAAGAACTACTGCTACTATAATTGCAACAATAAAAAGCATAGCAAGACCAGAAATAATAATAGATTTAGAATTTAAAGTCTTCATGCTATTTTTTTTATCATTTATGCTTATATTGTCACTTTTTTTGCTTGTAGCATCATCACTTGTAGAATCATTTGCTTTAGATACTGCATCTACATTTAATCCACAGCTTGGGCAAATTTCAACATCTGCTGAAACTTTTTCCCCACAATGTATACAAACTTTTTCGGTTTTATTAGCCATAAATTATGCCCCCTACTTGTCTTTTATATTAAGTAATTATAGCAAAAATCACTTGATTTTACAATAGTAAAAGTCATTTTTAATAATTCTTCATAATTTTAAAAAAATATGTTATAATAGCACTATGGAAAAATTAGAAAATAACAATCTTGAGAATGCTAAGAATAATGAAGCAACTCAAACAAAAAATTTTATTGAAATTGAAGTCGACAAAGATTTAGCAAGTGGGCGATATAAGGAGGTGGTCACAAGATTTCCTCCTGAGCCAAATGGGTACCTGCATATAGGGCATGCAAAAAGTATCTTATTTAACTATGGTCTTGCTATGAAATATAATGGTAGATTCAATTTCCGTTTTGATGACACAAACCCTTCAAAAGAAAATGAAGAGTATGTAGATTCTATCATAGAAGATGTAAAATGGCTTGGAGCTAAATTTGAAAAAGTCTTATATGCTTCAAATTATTTTGATAAAATGTACGAATGTGCAGTTAGTCTCATTAAAAAAGGACTTGCTTTTGTATGTGATTTAAGTGCCGATGAGATTAAAGAATATAGGGGCGACTATAATACACCTGGAAAAGAGAGCCCATATAGAAATCGTAGCATAGAAGAAAACTTAAAACTTTTTACCGAGATGAAAGATGGTGTATATAAAGATGGCGAAAAAGTTTTAAGAGCTAAAATTGATATGGCATCTACCAATATAAATATGAGAGACCCTATAATCTATCGTATAGCAAGAGGCTACCACCACAATACTGGTGATAAATGGTGTATCTATCCTATGTATGATTTTGCACACCCTCTTGAAGATGCCATTGAAGGTATAACTCACTCTTGTTGTACTCTTGAATTTGAAGACCATCGTCCTTTATATGAATGGGTAGTCAATAACTGCGATTTTCCAAATCCTCCAAGACAAATTGAGTTTGCAAAGCTTTATCTTACAAATGTTGTAACTGGTAAAAGATATATAAGAAAATTAGTTGAAGATAAAGTTGTTGATGGTTGGGATGATCCAAGACTTGTCACCATCGCTGCACTTCGTAGGCGTGGTTATACAAAAGAAGCAATAAAGATGTTTGTTGAACTTGCAGGAATATCAAAATCACAAAGTTCTTGTGAATATGAGATGCTTGAATATTGTATAAGAGAAGATTTGAAACTTAAATGTAAAAGAATGATGGCAATTCTTGACCCTATAAAACTTATTATTGAAAACTACCCTGAAAATCAAATAGAAGAAATGGATTTGCCATACAATACTGAAAATGCTGAACTCGGTAATAGAAAAATTAAATTTGGTCGAGAACTTTATATTGAAAGAGATGATTTCATGATAGACCCACCTAATAAATATTATCGACTTTTCATAGGAAATGAAGTGAGACTTATGGGAGCATATTTTGTAAAAGCAACAAGATATGAAACTGATTCAAATGGAAATGTAACAACAGTTTATGCTACATATGACCCTGAAACAAAACAAGATGGTAGACAAATAGATAGAAAAGTAAAAGGCACTATACATTATGTAGAAGCAAGCACTGCAAAACAAGTAACTATAAGATTATATGAAAATCTTATTGATGAAGAAAAAGGAAAACTAAATAATGACGGTACACTTAATCTAAATCCTAATTCTCTTACAATAAAAACAGGCTATGTTGAACCTGAACTTACAAATGTAAACCCATATGATAAATTTCAATTTGTCCGTGCCGGATATTTTTCAGTAGACCCAAAAGACTCAAAACCTAATATGCCTGTATATAATAGAATAGTGAGTATGAAATCAAGTTTCAAACTGCCAAAATAAAAATCCTGCATAAGCAGGATTTCAGACCGTAGACAAACTGGGTTAAAAAATATAAATATAACCCAGTTTTTTATTTGAAAACAAATTATTTGCAAAATTTAGAGA